>JAJLKS010000571.1:0-2086 GCA_033838765.1 Alphaproteobacteria bacterium | reverse complement strand
CAATCACCATGTCCGTTCATCGCTACTGGGTGACGGTCAGACTGCTGACGGATTTTCTGTCCGGCGCAAAGGTCGGCGAGTGGGTCGAGGGAACCGGCGAACTTGTCGGTGCGGAGGATGATTTCTACACGGTGAAGGGCCGTATCTGGTGCGGCGACCGCACCATCATGTCGGGGACCGGCGTTTTCAAGGCGCTTGGCGAAAGACCTGCCAAATGAGCGATTTCGAACTTGCGCCGGGCGACGAGGAAGGCCCCTCGATCACGGTGCCGCCCGGTTGGTTCACGCGCGCCATCGCCGTCGAGCCGGAAAGCCGCTTCGTCGATGTGAATGGCGTGAAGGTTCACTATCTGCGCTGGGGAGACCGCGCGAAGCCCGGCCTGCTGCTCGTTCACGGCAATGGCGCGCATGCGCGCTGGTGGTCCTTCGTGGCGCCTTTTCTGGCGCGGGAATATTCGGTTGCCGCCATCGACATCACCGGCATGGGCGATAGCGGCTGGCACGAGAAATACACGATCGAGGCCTTTGCCGAAGAGCAGATGGCGGTGTGCGAGGACGCGGGCTTTTTCGACGGCGAGGAACCGCCGATCATCGTCGGCCATTCCTTTGGCGGCTTCATTACCATTATGACGGGCTCGATCTATGGCGAGCGGCTTGCGGGTACAGTGATCGTCGACAGTCCGGTCAATCCGCCGGATCGGCCCGGCGGGCCGCCCGACCGCAAGTTCCGCCCTCACCGTATCTATCCGACCCTCGAAGCGGCGATGGAGCGGTTTCGTCTCGCGCCGCCGCAGCCCTGCGAGAACCGCTATATCGTCGACTATATCGCGCGCCATTCGCTGAAGCAGGTGGCCAATCCTGAAGGCGGGATGGGCTGGACGTGGAAATTCGATCCTGCGATCTGGCAGCGTTTCAATATCGGCGATATGGGCGCGCGCCTTGCCCGGACGCGCTGCCGCATCGCGATCATGCGCGGTGAGTTCTCCGTTCTGCTGCCGGCGGAAATCGGTGAGTACATGTTCAATCTGCTGGGCCGCGCCGCGCCCGTGATCGAGATTCCGCAGGCGCGGCATCATGTGATGCTCGACCAGCCGCTGGCTTTCGTTTCGGCGCTGCGGGCGCTTCTTGCCGACTGGGATCATTCGGCTCCATCGCGAAAGATCGCAAGCGGACCGCTGCCTTCGCCTTTCGAGAATTGAAGCGGGGCTTGCGTGAGGCCCACGTTGAACGGAATTGCACAGTCCCTGTAGGTATTTAGGGGAGGCCGGGGGCGCGTGGCGCTTGCCGAGGGCGGTTCGTTTGCTATAGTCCCGCTCGCTCGAAACGAGCTTAACGAGAGGCACCCGGAGGCGAGACAATAATGGCTGGATTCGAGGAAGGCTGGGGCAAGGAGATGGACTCCAAGGAGCATCTCGGCACCTATGACGGTTTTCTGGTCGGGGCGAAGTGGGGCACGATCGCGGTCGTCGCCGTTCTGGTCCTGATGGCGATCTTCCTTCTCTGAATTTCTGCGTGTTGCCTGCCTGATTTTTCTTCGAATCAGGCTTCAAAGCAGGATATTCGAATAATTCTTATTCTCATTCGGTGGGCGCGGTTGCCGCAGGCCGCCGGAGAACAGGCGACGTTCCATGAAACTAGCGATCCTCAAAGAGCGGCTCGAAGGGGAAACCCGCGTCGCGGCTTCGCCTGAAACGGTGAAGAAGCTCTCGGCGCTCGGGCTCAATGTCATCGTCGAGTCTGGCGCAGGCGCGCATGCCTCCTTCGCCGACCAGCTCTATTCGGAAGCCGGCGCGACCATCGCGCAAGGTGCTGCCGATGCACTCAAAGATGCCGATATCGTCTTCAAGGTGCGGGCGCCGTCGGACGAGGAAATCGGGCTGATGAAGAAGGGCGCGATGCTCGCGGCCATTCTGAATCCCTGGGACGACAAGCCCCGGCTGCAGAAATATGCGGCGGCGGGCGTCAACGCGTTTGCGATGGAATTCATGCCGCGCATCACGCGCGCTCAGTCGATGGACGTGCTGTCCTCGCAGTCGAACCTGGCGGGCTACAAGGCGGTCATCAATGCGGCGGCTGCCTTCACCCGT
>JAJLKS010000570.1:0-4352 GCA_033838765.1 Alphaproteobacteria bacterium | reverse complement strand
CCCGGCATGGAGAAGGTCTTGGAGAGCGAGGTGAACTCGACGGTGCGCTCCTTCGCGCCAGGCACCTGCAGGATCGAGGGCGGCGGATTGCCGTCGAAATAGATTTCCGAATAGGCAAGGTCCGAAATCACGAACAGATCGTGCTTCGCAGCAAACGCGATCACCTCGCGGTAGAAATCGAGATCGGCCACCTGCGCCGTCGGGTTCGACGGATAGGAGACGATGAGCGCCGTCGGCTTCGGCACGCTGTGGCGCACGCCGCGCTCAAGCATGTCGAAAAAGCCCGTCTCGCTCTCGAAGGGCACGGAACGGATGACGGCGCCGGAAATGATGAAGCCGAACGCATGGATCGGATAGCTCGGATTCGGGCAGAGGATGACGTCGCCGGGTGCGGTGATCGCCTGTGCGAGATTGGCGAGCCCTTCCTTGGAGCCGAGCGTGGCAATGACTTCCGTTTCCGGATTGAGCTTCACGCCGAAGCGGCGCTCGTAATAGGCGGCCTGCGCGCGGCGCAGACCCGGAATGCCGCGCGACGAGGAATAGCGGTGCGTCTTCGGGTCGCGAACGGCCTCGACGAGCTTTTCCACGATATGCGGCGGCGTCGGCATGTCGGGATTGCCCATCCCGAAATCGATGATGTCCTTGCCTTCGGCTCTCGACTTCGCCTTGAGCTTGTTGACGCTCTCGAAGACGTAGGGAGGCAGACGCTTTATGCGGTGAAACTCTTCGCTCATGACGAGATCCTGAAAGGCTGAATCGCGCGAGGATTTGCCCGCCTTCGGGCCCCCGCCGGTTCAGCGCGTCTTATAGCGCCAAAGACCGGGACGGGCCATGCGAAAACGGGCCCGGAGGCCCCGATTTGCCCGCGCTGTAAGGCGGATTTGTGGCGGAATGCCGGGCCTGGCCGGTGGCAGGGCCCAGAGCGGTCAGGGCTGGCCGATAACGGGCTTCACCGTCACCTTCTTGGTCGGCGCAGGCGTGATTTCCGGGCCGGTGTCCTCGGCCGGCTCGCTGCTCCGCGAGGCGGCAGCGCCATCCTCCGTGACGGTTTCGGCAGCGCCCGTATCGACGGCGGCGGTCTGCATCAGCCGTTCCGGCAGGACCTTCGTGAAGTCACGGTGGCCGCCCCGGCTCTCCGGCATGGGAATGAGCGGCGCATCTTCATAGCGCGCCTGCTCTTCGAGATTGGCCGGCAAATCCTGAAGCGCAGGGAGCGGCGGCGGCGTCACCAGTACGGAGCTGGAGCCCGGCGCCCTGAGCATCCGGTCGGCCTCCGCCGCATCGGCGCGGTCCTGGGCGAGGCCCGAGGCAATCGCTTCGCGCTCGGCCGGCGTCGAAGCCGCCGGACGCTCCTGCGGCACGCTGCGCAGATCGGGGAATACGGCGTCGGCGCTCGCCTGCGAGGGTGCGCCGCCATACATCGCATCGGGTTTGTTGGCGTCGGACACCGACGAGCAGCCGGCCGCAAGGCCCGCCACAAGGAGCGCCACGGCAGCAACCCGCATGCGCGCTGCGGCAACTGCCCCTGCCTCGCGGTTGATGGCGCCGCTCCTTGCCAGATTCGACATTCCGAACTCCTGTCCTGCTCTAATTTTTTGGCGATTTTCCGCCTTTTTGCCGCCGCTTGATGCCGTCATCCGGCGGACATCCGCAAGCGTATAGTATAGGCTTTGAATGCGAAACCGTTTGTCGCCGGAGCCTGTCTTCATTTGCGCGGCGCAGCAAACAGAAACGCCCCAGGGAAGCGCCCGATGAGCCTGAAAGACACCTCCGAAGCAGCAGACGCCCCGGCGAAACAGGCCAGAAAACCCGCCCCCCGCAAACGTAAGCAGGCCCCGAAGCCGGAGGCCGCCGCGCCCGAGGCAGGGCCCGAAACCCGGAAACCCGAAACCGCAAAGCCCGAAGCCGCACCGAAACAGGCCGCCGCCGAGGCGCCCCGCGAATTCGTGATGCCCGATCTCGGCCGTCTTGCCATCAACCTCCTTCATGCCGCCAATCTCGGCCAGAAGGCCGCCCGCCTTCTGATGAAGAACGAGGACGCGGCCACCGACATGAACCACACGCTGCACGACCTCCAGCGCGTCGGCCGGACGCTGATGGACGTGGCCGCGAGCTACATGCGCAACCCCGCAAAGATCGTCGAGGCGCAGGCCGCGCTCTTCGAGGGCTATCTGAGCCTGATGACCAGCATGACCCGCCGCCTGCTCGGCGAGGATGTACCGCCCGTTGCCGAGCCGGGGCGCAGCGACAAGCGCTTCCGCGATCCCGACTGGCAGGAAAACCTGATCTTCGACCTGATGAAGCAATCCTACCTGCTCACCAGCAAATGGATGACGGACCGCGTGAAGCTCGCCGAAGGTGTCGACCCCCATACGCGCGAGAAGGCGGACTTCTATGTGCGCCAGATGGCGAACGCCATGTCGCCCTCGAACTTCCTTTTCACCAACCCGGAAATTCTGCGCACGACGCTTGCCACCAATGGCGAGAATCTCGTCTCCGGCATGGAACATCTGCTGGAAGACATCGAGCGCGGTGGCGGCCATATCCAGATTCAGCAGACGGATATGAGCGCGTTCCGCCTCGGCGAGAACGTCGCGACGACGCCGGGCAAGATCGTCTATCAGAACGACCTGATGCAGCTCATCCAGTATGAGCCGACGACGGAGAAGGTCTACAAGCGGCCGCTCGTCATCTTCCCGCCCTGGATCAACAAGTACTACATCCTCGACCTCACGCCCGAGAAGTCGCTCGTCAAATGGTGCCTCGACAAGGGCTACACCGTCTTCGTCGCAAGCTGGGTGAACCCGGATGCCCGCCTCGCGCTGAAGACCTTCGAGGACTACATGACGGAAGGCGTCTATGCGGCGCTCGACGCCGTCGAACTGGCGACCGGCGAGAAAGAAGTGAACGCGGTCGGCTATTGCATCGGCGGAACGCTGCTCGCCTGCTCGCTCGCGCATATGGCGCAAAGGAAGGACGACCGCATCAAATCCGCGACCTTCCTCGTCACGCAGGTGGACTTCACCGAAGCGGGCGAACTCAAGGTCTTCATCGACGAGGAACAGATCGCCGATATCGAAAAGCAGATGCACGAGAAAGGCGGCTATCTGAAGGGGTCCACCATGGCGACCACCTTCAACATGCTGCGCTCGAACGATCTCATCTGGAACTATGTCGTCAACAATTACCTGCTCGGCCGCGAGCCCATGCCCTTCGACATCCTGTTCTGGAACTCGGATGCGACGCGGCTGCCATCTGCCATGCATGTCTTCTATCTCCGCGAATGTTACTTGGAGAACAAGCTCGCCGAAGGCCGCATGGTGCTGGGCGGCGAGACGCTCGACCTCGGCAAGGTGAAGGTGCCGGTCTATCTGCAGTCGAGCCGCGAGGACCACATCTCGCCCTACCCGTCCGTCTACAAGGCAACGCGCCTCTTCGGCGGCCCGGTGCGCTTCATCTGCGCGGGCTCGGGCCACATCGCCGGCGTCATCAACCCGCCATCCAGCGGCAAATACAATCACTGGACGAATGACGACCTGCCGCCAACGCCCGACAAATGGTTCGACGGCGCGAAAGACAACAAGGGCTCCTGGTGGCCCGACTGGGAAGAATGGCTTTCGGCGAAGTCCGGGCCGATGGTCGCGGCGCGGAAGCCCGGCGGCGGCAAACTCAAGGTGCTGGAAGATGCGCCGGGGTCATATGTGCTGGTGAAGAGCGAGGATTAGGGGCGGTTTTCCGCTCGCTCAAGCCGCTCTCGGCTCGATGCTTTTCAACTCGCGCTCAATTTCGCGCCGACGTTCCATCAGATCGTAGTCGGACTGCAATCCGAGGAAGAAGCCTTCCGACATGCCGAAATAGCGCGCGAGACGAAGGTCCGTATCCGCCGTCAGCGCCCGTTTGCCGAGCACGATCTCGTTGATCCGGCGCGGCGGCACATGCACCGCCCGCGCAAGCGCATTCTGGCTGAGCCCCATCGGCTTCAGGAATTCCTCAAGCAGGATTTCGCCGGGATGCGGGTTAGGCAGAAGCCTATTTGTGGTAGTCGACGATTTCGACATCGCTCGGTCCTCCTTCCTGCCATTGAAAGCAGATACGCCACTGATCGTTGATCCGTATGCTGTACTGCCCTGCGCGCCCGCCTTTCAACGCTTCAAGCCGGTTGCCGGGCGGAACGCGCAAGTCCTGCAATAGGCGCGCTTGGTTGACGAGACGCAGCTTGCGCAAAGCCACCGCCTGAATATCGGACGGCAGTTTCCGGCTTTGCCGGCCATTCCATATCAGTTCGGTTTCAGCGTCGGCAAAGCTCCGGATCATGAGCATTCATAACGCATAACGTTGTATAACGCAATACG
>JAJLKS010000569.1:0-2401 GCA_033838765.1 Alphaproteobacteria bacterium | reverse complement strand
CCGCCGCCATGGCCGTAAACCGTGGTGCCGAACATGGGCCGCGCCTGAAACCCGTGCGCCATGTCCGCCGCTTCCGGCCTGTCGTCGAACAGGCGGCTGCGCAGGCGTGCCATCGTCTCGGGTTGCAGCACGCGCACGCCGTCGAGCGCGCCGTCTCCCATAAGGAACCTCAGGAACCGGGCCATGTCAGCGGCGGTGCTGGCGATGGCGCCGGCAGGTCCGAAGGCGCCGATGTCGACACGAAATGCCGGATGCGCAATGCCACCCTGCATGCGATAACTCGCCGCCAGTGGGGGGTGATCCGGCCGTCGCCGCCGCTCAGCCGTCGTCGTGTCATCCATGCCGAGCGGGTTCAGGATGCGCGCTTCGACGAAGCTCTCCCACGGCTCGCCGGACACCGCCTCGACGATGTATCCTGCGAGCGCCGCGCCCCAGTTGGAATAGGATGTGACGGAGCCGCGCGGAAAAACTTGCTCAGGCGCCGCGGCCGAAAGCGCCTCGGCGCGTGGTAGCGTCGCCACGGCCGGGTCAAAGATCGCGTAACTCTCCTAAAAACCACCGCGGTGGCTCATCAGTTGCGCGAGCGTCAGCGGCTCGGTGCCCGGCACTTCGACGGCCGGCAGGTATCGCGCCACATCTGCCTCGAGATCGAGATGCCCTTCTTCCACCAGCATCATGACGCCGATCCAGGTGAAGAGCTTGGTGATTGAACCGATTTCGAAGCGTGTGGCATCGGGGTCGGCTGGCGTGCCGGCCCCGATATCGGCACGGCCGTAGCCGCGCAGGATCACCATGTCGCCGCTGACTACGGCGGCAATGGCGCCTGGCACCTGATCGGTCATCATGACCGCGTCGGCCAGCGCATCAAGCCGCGCGGCAATCTCCGCATCCTCGTCCGCGAACGCGGCAACCGCGGCGACCAGCCAGAGCACCACAGCGCCGATGACAGGCAACACTGCTCGTCCAACCGACCGGGTCATGGCTCTCCGCCGGGAAAGCTGATGGATGTTACCTCTGCGCGGAAGAACGGGAAATAAGCTTCGGTGCCATAGAGGTTGCCCGCCTCGACACGGAACGGCAGGCGGTATCCCCCGACCTCGCGGAAGTCGGACATGGTTGCGCCGAAGGGCTGCAATCGGTGCTCCTTTTCCGGGTTGGCATTACTCCAGCGATGGAAGACGGCCGTGATTGGCTTGCCTTCGGCGTCGACAGTGACGTCCACGGCCTGACTGAGGGCACCACGCTCTACCGTCACGCGGGCGGTATCCTCGTTCACAGCCTCCCAGGTCACACCCGGGCCGGGCAGCAACGCGGCGGGTGCCCAGATCACGGCCTCGCCCACATAGCGTCCATAGGCCGACCGAGTGTGGTCAGGATCGCCGCCGAGACGGGCCACTGGGATCAGTCCGAAGATGCGGAACCGTGTCCATCGGCCGGAATCCGAACCCGAGATGGGCATGCCGCCGGTCGTGCGCATGGCCCAGACGAAGCCCTCTGGCGCGGCAAGGATCTGATGCGCCTCCATCGGTTGGTAATTGGGGGCCTCCTTCGTGCCGAGGCTGAACTGCCCGCGCATTTCGATCTCCGATACCGGCAGGATCGGCGTGCCCGGGCGGACCACGTAGGAGAAATAGCGCCGGGCGGGTTCGGGCAGGTCCGCCACCATCCGTGGATCGAAAGTTTCGGGCACCGCGGGCTGGATCTCGGTCAGCCTCTCACGCTCCAAGCGATCAGCCAGGCGATCGAGGAACAGCAGAAGCGCCAGCGAGACGACGCCGAGACCGACGATCAGGACAAGAGCGATGAGGGCTTTCATGGCACGTGTTGAAACTTTTCCCAATAATCTGAGACGTTGCCCAAGGCGCGAAGCGGATCTCGAAGTGACAAGATACCATAAAAGAACTCGGAGGTCACACGCCGCCTCTCCCTATGGTGTGCGGGCATTCATGACAGGATGCGCCTGTTCCCTCGGTGCATTCGCCCGGCAGGCCGATGATCGCCTTGAACCGCGTTTTCGTTTGGGCCGCGAAGGTCGGATATTCGCGCGTTGCGAGGGCGCTGGAAGCTTCGTCAAGAACGGCCCTGAGCCGCCCTTCGTTTGTCCCGCAGATGCCGCAGTGCGGCTGTCGCATTGCTGCCATTCGTTCATCTCGCAGAATTTTCGATGGTCGGATGGCGGCAGATCGGACGAAACGGACCCTTGGGCAGTTGATCGGAGCGGCGTCAGGACACATGATCTACTTTTCGCAACATGTGAACCGCTGAATTTGAGGACCATAGGCAAAAGGGTATGAAGCTTCGATACGGATACTTACTGGCTGGCGTCGCGTGGGCCCTGTTTATTGCACCGGCCGCAGCCTACGTCGTGCTCGGCGTCGTTGCCGGCGTGCTCTGGCTTTAT
>JAJLKS010000568.1:0-4365 GCA_033838765.1 Alphaproteobacteria bacterium | reverse complement strand
GCATGGGCTCCGGCTATGCAGGCGTGGAGAACGAGCTCTTCTTCCGCGACAACACGATGATGCTTTTCGGCGACGCGAAAAAGATGGTCGAGGAAATCGTCAAGAATCTCTGACGGGTTTTCAGGCTGGACGGAATCAACGGGCGGTGCTCAAGTTGGCGCCGCCCGTTTTCTTTTGGGGCGGCACTCGAGGGGGAGATGGAATTGATCTGGATTGCTCGCATTGCGGCCGCGCTTGTCGGCCTCTTTTCGCTCGCCATGGGCGTCATGGTTATCCTCTCGCCGGTGGAAGCCGGCGAAAGTCTCGGTATCGGTGCGCTGTCGCCGATCGGGCTCAATGCGCTCCGGGCCGATATAGGCGCCTTCTTCCTGGCGAGTGCGCTGGCAAGCGGCGCGGCGCTTTTCGGCGGCCGGCCGCACTGGCTGCTCGGCGCTGCGGTGCTTTACGGGCTTGCCTTTCTTGGCCGCGTTTTCGGCGTCGCGGTGGATGGCGCGCCGGAAGGTATTGCGACACCGCTTGTTGTCGAGTTCACGATGGTTGTGCTGTCGGTCTTTGCGGCAAAGCGGCTGGCGAAGGGCTGAGGCCAGGAGATCTGGACGAAGCAAGCGGGCGGTGGTCACATGGGCGCCGCCCGTTTTCCTTTCAGGGGAAGGTCATGGATATCTATCACGGCTGGTTCGATCTCAAACCGGGCGTCGGCGACATGGAATTCGTCGAGGCCTTCGAGAGGTATATGGAGCGCCTCGAGACGGAAGGCGTTATCGAAGGCTGGCGGTTGACGCGCAAGAAGCTCGGCCTCGCACCGTCTCATCTGGGCGAGTTTCATTTCATGATCGAGGTGACGGATCTCACCCAGCTCGACAGTGCCTTCAACTGGGTGGCGACAAGGGCCGAGCCCGTCGAGACCGATCACTTCAACGTCAATTCGCTGGTTCACAACATCCAGTTTGCGCTCTACAGGGATTTTCCCGATCCCGTGCGCGAGCGCGGCGAAGAGAGGTTCTGAGGTGAGCATTGCCATTCGCGAAGCGAGGTCCGAAGACAGGCCGGCCCTTGTCCGGCTGATGGGGGCGCTGCACGAGTTCGAAGCCGCCTTCGAGGAAAATCGTGCAGGCGCAGAGGCCGCCGGCAGCCACCTTGCGTGGGTGGAGAAATCCGTCGCGGAACTGGGCGGGGTCATTCTCGTCGCAGAGACCGGCGGCAGGGTTTCCGGCTTCGTCGCCTACACGTTCGAAGAGGACCCGGGTACATTCGTCAGGCCCGAATACCGCCAGCATGCGCTTATCTGGGATATCTCTGTGGCGGAAGAGGCTCGCGGGCAGGGGATCGGTCAGGCGCTGCTCCAGGCGGCGGAGGAGGCGGCCAGGCGGGCCGGTATCCGCGAGATGCGGCTCTATGTGCTTGAAGCCAATACGCGCGCCCGCCGCATCTATGAGGAAGCCGGCTATCGAAATTACGAACGGTTTCTCTCGAAGCGCTTGTGACGTGCCAGGCGGACCGGCCCGCTCAGGGTCCGGGACGCTCAATGCGCGAGAGCCAGCCCAAGAGATCTGCCCCCAAAAGCAAAACGCCCCCGGAAACCGGAGGCGCTTCAAAAGCTCATCATCGCGGAGGCGTCACTTCTTCGCGGCGACGCCGGATTCGCGCTGGGCGCGCTTGCGGGCGAGCTTGCGGGCGCGGCGGATGGCCTCGGCCTTTTCGCGCGCACGCTTCTCGGAGGGCTTCTCGTAGAAGTTGCGCAGCTTCATTTCGCGGACCACGCCTTCGCGCTGAAGCGTCTTCTTCAGGGCTTTCATGGCCTGGTCGACGTTGTTATCGCGAACGAGTACCTGCACGGGCTGATCCTGCTTCTGGTTCAATAAGTTAGTCGCGGGCCCGGTTTCCCGGACCCGCGAGAGACGCCTATCTAGCAAAGGAATCGGGGCTTGTCCACCATTCCGGGGCCTAATTTTGGGGGGTTTTCGGGCCTGCGGCGCCGGGCCCGGTTGCCGGAAAGGGGGCCGGGCCTCATATTCCCACCATGGCCATACGCAAGATTGCCCGCATGGGCCACCCTATCCTGCAGGGGGTGGCAAAGCCCGTTCCGGACCCGACGGCACCGGAGGTGCAGGCGCTTGTCCGGGACATGATCGAGACGATGATCGACGCCAACGGGGCGGGGCTTGCCGCGCCGCAGGTCTACGAACCCTGGCGGATCGTTATTTTTCAGGCTCCGCCGGAGCGGGCGCCCGAGGGGGTGGACGAGGAAGAGGCCTTCGACCATACCGCGCCGCTGACGGTCCTCATCAACCCGGAGATCGAGTTTCTGACGGAGGAAACCGAAAAGGGCTGGGAAGGCTGCCTTTCGGTGCCGGGGCTCCGCGGGGCAGTGCCGCGCGTGACGGCGCTCCGCTACCGCGGCGTGACGCACAGGGGCGAGAGGATCGAGCGCGTGGCGCGGGGGTTCCATGCCCGTGTCGTGCAGCATGAATGCGATCATCTCGACGGCATTCTCTATCCGCAGCGGATGGACGACCTTTCGGAGCTGATATTCGAGAGCGAGGCGAAGGCGTGGCTTGCCGCCCGCCAGCCCGCCGAGGAGACGGAAAATGGCTGAGACGAAGAAGGCGCGGCCCGGCATGGGCAAGTCAAAGAGCGATCATCTCGATGAGACGCGGGCGCGCATTCTCGATGCGGCGCTCCCGAATGTCGCATTTGACGGCTGGACGCCGCGCCTGCTGCGCGATGCCGCTTCACAGGCCGGGATATCCGCAGGCGAAGCGCGGCTCGCCTTCCCCGGCGGCGTGCTCGACCTCGTCGACTATTTCCTGGCCGATGGCGACCGCCGCATGGCGGAAGCACTGGCGCATGAAAATCTTGCCGCCATGAAAATCCGCGAACGGATCACGCTTGCGGTGCGCACGAGGATCGAGGCGGACCTTCACAGCCGCGAGGCAATGCGCCGCGCGATCACGCTGCTGGCACTTCCTGCGTCGGGTACGCTCGGGGCGCGCACGCTCTATCGCACGGTCGATGCTATCTGGCGTGCCGTTGGCGACACTTCGACCGATTTCAACTTCTATACCAAGCGCGCAACGCTGGCGGGTGTCTTCTCCGCGGTCACGCTTTACTGGTTCGCCGATGACTCCGAGGAATTTGCGAAGACATGGGAATTCCTAGACAGGCGGATCGAAGACGTGATGCGTTTCGAGCGCGTGAAGGCAGGCGTGAAGGGCATTGCCGGAAAGTTGCCGGACCCTCTGTCGCTTCTTGGGCGGCTGCGCTATGGGCGCGGCTGACCTAGCCGGGGACGCCGAAGCCGATATCGATCCAGACCATATCCGTGATCTCGCGCGCGAAGACCGGTTTTCCGGATGGCGCGCGATATTCGATCGCTTCTTCCCTGTCATGCACACTGACGATGCGCGGGCGCTGACCATCGGGCGCATGCAGCGGCAGATAGATGCTTTGCACGAAGGCGATTCGGCCGGTCACATACTCCGTGAGATATCGCACCTGCCAGCCGCAGGGCCGGTGGACGACCTCGTGCATGTCGCGCGAACACTGGCGCCGGTATGATCCGTCGATATAGTCGAGCAGGTTCGTGCCGGTCGCATCATAAGAGAGACGTTCGGCAATGCCCGTGCCTACAAGCCGCTGGATGATTTCTTCGGTGCCGATCATGCTCAGCATTGCCATTTCGGGCAGGAGGTGTCGCAGCTCCATCGGGTTGAAACCGGAAGCCTTCGGCACGCCATGCTGTCTCGGCAGGCTCGACCAATAGTTGAAGAGATCGCAATGTGTGCTGGTGCCGAGCAAAGGCTCGGTGGCACGGCGACCCGGGCTTGCGGGACGCTCTGCCATCAGCGCCGCCACATCGGGCGGCAGCGAAATCATGTCCGTTGCTCTGGCCGCGTCCCCTGCCATGGGTGGCCGTTCCTTCCCTCTCGCGCGGCACGTCGGGGTGCTTCTGCGCGCTTTTCAGATCCTCTCCGGACCAAGCTTGGAGGGGGCAGGTTAAGAAGGTGTAACCGGCGGGCGCTTGCCGCAGGGGTATAGCCGCGTCACATGGCCCATCTTGCGGCCCGGGCGGGCCTCGGCCTTGCCATAAAGATGGATCGCGGTGTCGGGCTCGGCGGCAAAGCGCTCCCAGGCGTTGACCTCGTCGCCGATCAGGTTGGTCATCACGGCGTCGGAATGGCGGCGTGGATTTCCGAGCGGCCAGCCGCAGACGGCGCGCATATGCTGCTCGAACTGGCTCACTGCACAGGCATCCATCGTCCAGTGACCCGAATTGTGGACGCGCGGCGCGATCTCGTTGACGAGGATGCGGCGCCGGCTGCCCTGCTCAGGCAGCAGGAACATCTCGACACCCATCACGCCCAC
>JAJLKS010000567.1:0-3925 GCA_033838765.1 Alphaproteobacteria bacterium | reverse complement strand
GGCCGGCCGTTCGGGCAGCGCCTTCACCGCGGAAATCGGCTCCATGAAGATGCGCGAGGAAATCGACGCGATGCGCGCCCTCGGCCTCGACCCGATGGACATGCTCGTCATTCCGCGCGTTGCGGCGCTTTGCGTCACGCTGCCGCTGCTTACGTTCATCGCCGACCTGATGGGGCTCATCGGAGGCGGGTTCGTCGTCTATTTCATGCTCGACATGTCGCCCGGCGTCTACATGACGCGCGTGCAGGAGGCGGTCGACTTCTGGACGATTGCCGTCGGTCTCATCAAGGCGCCCTTCATGGCGTCCGTCATTGCCCTTGTCGGCTGCCGCGCAGGCCTGTCTGTCACGGGCAGCGCCGAATCGGTCGGCGCCATGACCACACGCTCGGTCGTGCGCTCGATCTTCCTCGTCATCATTCTCGATGCGCTCTTTGCCATGTTCTTCACGGCGGTGGGAGTCTGAGAATGGCGAAGAAGGGCGAACCCATCATCGAAGTGCGCGGCCTCGACACCCGGTTCGGCGATCATGTCATCCACGAGAACCTCGATCTGACCGTCAATCGCGGCGAGGTGATCGGCATTGTCGGCGGGTCGGGCACCGGCAAGTCCGTTCTGCTGCGCACGATCCTCGGATTGAAGAAGCCCGATGCCGGACGTATCCGCGTTTTCGGTATCGACTTCTCCGAACTGCCGGAAGAAGAACGCCGCCTCAATGAGCGCCGCTGGGGCGTGCTCTTCCAGGATGGGGCGCTCTTTTCCGCACTCACGGTTGCCGAGAACATCCAGGTTCCCTATCGCGAGCATCTTCATCTCTCTCAGGAACTGATGGATGAGCTGGCCGCAATCAAGATCGCCATGGTCGGCCTCAGGCCCACTGCCGGGGCGCTTTATCCCTCGGAACTCTCCGGCGGCATGAGGAAGAGGGCGGGGCTCGCCCGCGCGCTGGCGCTCGATCCGGAAATCCTCTTTCTCGACGAGCCGACGGCCGGCCTCGATCCGATCGGCGCCGCCGCCTTCGACGATCTCATCAACGAACTCAAGGAAACGCTCGGCCTCACGGTCTTCCTTGTGACGCACGACCTCGATACGCTTCATGCGACCTGCGACCGTATCGCGGTGCTCGCCGAGAAACATGTTATCCTCGTCGGCACGATCGACGACATGTTGCGTAGCAGCCATCCCTGGATCCACGAATATTTTCACGGGCCGCGTGCGCGCGCGGCTCTTGCGGGCAAGTAACGGCCATGGAAATCAAATCCAACAACGTCCTGATCGGTGTCTTCACGATTGCGACCATCGTTGGCGCCTTCCTCGTGATCCTCTGGGTCAGCGGCGTCCAGCTCAACCGGCACTTCGCTTATTACAAGATCATCTTCGACGGGTCGGTGTCGGGTCTCTCGGAGTCCGGCGCCGTGCAATATAACGGCCTGCCGGTCGGCAAGGTGCGTTCGCTGCGGCTGATGGAGCGGAACCCCAACAAGGTGGTGGCGATCATCGAGATCGATGCGATGACGCCTGTAAAGGAAGATTCCGTGGCGCAGCTCGAACTCTCCGGTCTCACCGGTGTCGCCTTCATCCAGCTGACGGGCGGCAGTCCTGAATCGGAGGAGCTTCGCGCGAAGGAGGGGCAGGACTATCCGGTCATCCGCGCTGCGCCGTCCTCGCTCCAGGATCTGCTGAAGAGCGGGCCGGAAACGCTTCAGAGCGCCAATGAACTTCTGAAGGAGCTGAACAAGCTCGTCGTCGACAATCAGAAGGCCGTCAACGACTCGCTTGCCAATGTCGCCACCATGTCGCAGGCGCTGGCCGAAAGTTCGGACGATGTGACGAAGGCCATCGAGCAGCTGGCGCAGGCTTCGGTCCATCTGAACAGCATCAGCCGCAATGCCGATCAGTTGATGAAGGACGATGTGAAGGCCTTTATCGGCGATGCGCGGGAAGCAGCGCGCGCCTATCGCGAAGTCGCGGAAGAACTCGATGCGATCCTGAAGCAGGGCGGGCCCGGCGTCGGCGCGGGCCTTGCGCAGCTGCCGCAGCTTGTGGCCGATACGCGCTCGCTCGTCGTGTCGCTTGAACGGATCACGACAAGGGCGGGGGACGATCCGGCGCGGTTCTTCGTCGGCAACAATGTTCCGGAGGTGGAGGCGCAATGATAGGGGAAGCTTCGATGATCCGGTTGGGAAGATTCTTGCGCGCCGCGCTCGCCGCTGCGCTGCTTGCACCGCTCGCTGCCTGCGCGCTTGCCGATGTTGCGAGCGGCCCGGCCCCATCGCTCTATGTGCTGAAGGCGCCTGCGGCCGATGAGGCCTTGCAGGGCGGTCCGGTCCTGGCGCAGATCGTGGTGGAGGATTTTACCGCGCCTGCCGCCATCGATACGACGCGCATCGTCTTTCAGCCGGGTGAAAACGAGATCGCCTATTATGCCGGTGCGCGCTGGAGCGATCGCGCACCGCGCATGATTTCCACGCTCCTTGTCGAAACGCTTGCGCGCACGGGCAAGTTTCCCGCCGTCATTGGGCCGGGCGGCACGGCCCGCATGGATTATGCGCTGGTCGGCGATATCCGCGCCTTCGCCGCCTCGCGCGATGCGGCAGGGCTAGGGCAGGGCACGACGAAGGTGCGCGTCGCCTTCTATGTGCGCCTGTTGCGCGCGCGCGACCGCAGTATCGTCGCTGCGCGTGAGTTCGCGTCGGAGGCGGATGCGCCGGGCAGCGGCATGACGAATGTCGTTGCCGCCTACGACGCCGCGCTCGGCACGGTGCTTGCCGAGATAGCGGGCTGGACGCTGGAACAGTCGCTCGCCGCAGGCGCGGGGAGCTAACTCAGCTTCCCGATCGCCTGTCCGAGCATCAGATAGACCTTGCCGGTGTCGGAGGTGAGATAGGTCTCGACAAGGATGTTGTCGCGGTCGCGGGTGCTTGCTGCGCCGAGCAGTTCCTCGAAGCTCGCCACGAAACGGTCGACATGCGCGCGGAACTCGCCGTCCTTGCGGTATTTCTGCGCGATACGGTCATAGAGTTCGCGCCCGGCCATGTTGTAGAGGCGGCGCGTGAAGACATTGCGCTCACCGGCCTGATAGCGCTGCCAGAGTTCCGGCGGCGGGCTCTCTTCCAATGCGCGGTCGAGGTCGATAGCGAGCGCCTGCAGCGTTTCGATGACATGGAGAGAGGCGCGCTGGAAGTCGCGCTCATCGCCATGAAGCCCCTCGCTGCCGCCTGAACCGCCTCGCCGTTCGGCTGCGGCGAGCAGGTCCGGCAAGGCCCAGCGCCGTTCGCCTTTCGGCGCCACGCGCGGCGCCTCGCGGTAGGGCGCGGCCGGGCGCGGGAAGTCGCTTTCGCGGCGGAGCGGTGTCGCCCGGTCGAGCGTGCGCGCATGGCGGACGACGATTTCCGCGATGGTTGCGAGCGCGGAGACCTGTTCCTCCAGCACCTCGCGCAGCGCCTTCGCACCGGTGGCCGCCTCGTCCGGCAATTCGCCGATCCGGGTGGCAAGTTCGTCCGTCGCCTCGTGGAGCGCGCGGCCTGCCTCGCGCGCCGTGCCGCCGAGGCGTATCATGGCGGCGTTGAAGCGTTCGGCTGCCGTGCTCGCATCGTCCGTCGCCGCTTCGGCGAGTTTGCGCAGTTCCTCCGTCTTCCCGCCGACATCGGTTGCGAGCTTCTCCGTCGCCACGGTGAGGTCGCGGCTCAGCGTGGCGGTGGCGGCGGTCAGGCGCTCGGTCGTTGCGGAAATCGCTTCGCTCGCCGCGCGGCTCACATCGTTGGCGAGCGCGCCGGAAGCGGCCTTGAGCTCGTCCACCGTCGCGCCGATGGCGCGTGTCGCGGCGCCTGCGGAGCGGCTCACCGCGGTCGACGCGTCCGCCGCTTCTTCCGCGCCGCGGCGGATTTCGTCCGCAATGCTTTCGCGCAAGGCCGCCGCGCGGGCCGCC
>JAJLKS010000566.1:0-2872 GCA_033838765.1 Alphaproteobacteria bacterium | reverse complement strand
CCCTCCGGGGAGAGGGAGGGAGCGGACGCAAGTCCGCTGAAGGGAGAGGGGAGCTGCCCACTCAAGGCAGCGTCAGGATCACCGGGCCATTCTTCGTTGCGACGAGGGAATGTTCATATTGCACGGTGGGGGCGACGGGGTCGGCGAGGAGCGTCCAGCCATCGCCCGCGTCCGCCGCCATCTCGCCGCCCATCGACAGGAAGGGTTCGATGGTGACGACGAGACCTTCACCGATGATGCGCCGGTCCGACGGGTCCGCCCAGGTGGAAATGCCTTCGGGCTCCTCAGGCAATGAGCCGCCGACGCCATGGCTCGCGAGATTGCGGATCAGCGTATAGCCGCCCTTGTCGGCGAAACGCTCGACAGCCGCGCCGATCGCATTGAGCCGCCCGCCGGGGCGCACGGCGCGGATGCCCTCCCACATGGCGCGCTTCCCGTCGCGGCAGAGACGCTCGATATGCGATTTCACCGGCGGCACGGGAAAGCTCGCGCCCGTATCGCCGAAATAGCCGTTTTTCTCGGCCGACACATCTATATTGACGAGATCGCCCGCACGGATGACGCGCTCGCCCGGGATGCCATGCGCGATCTCTTCATTGACGCTGATGCAGGTCGCGCCCGGAAAGCGGTAGGCAAGTTCCGGCGCCGAACGCGCACCCTCGCGCTCAAGCATCCTGCGGCCCATATCGTCGAGCTCGCGCGTCGTCATGCCGGGCTCAATCGCCGCACCCATGGCGGCGAGCACCCGGGCGACGATTCGCCCGATGGCGCGAAGCTCCTCGAAATCGGTTTGCGATGTGACGGTCATGTCGGTCCGGCAATGAACGCGCGGAGAAAAATCGCCGCTTTCGGGGCAATGTCGGCCAGAGGGGAAAGAAAAACAATCCCGTTCTGAGGAAGCACACCGGCTGCGCCCGGGACGGCGCGGCCTCGCGTCCCGAGGGCAACGCCATGACGCCCCGGCGCCGCAAGGCAGAATGCCCGATTTCGCGGCAAGGCATGCAGACGCGCCCTGATGCCGAAAACCGCGATGGCGCAACGGCCGGTTGCCAGCCGCCGCAGCGCGGCATCGTTCGTCTGCCGATTTATTTTGCACTGCACCTGCCACGCACCGCCGACATGAACTTTTTGTCATGTGGATCGCTGCCCGGAAAATGACGCAAACCGGCGTTTAATATTTTTGACGCAATGGCGAAGCGATGCGCGGGGTTAACTTGCGCTCCCGCGAAAACCGTTGAACACTGAACGTCTCTCGGCCGCTCGACCTCAACGGCAGGGGCTGGACGCAGTCAACTCAAGCTGGAGGAACCATCCATGAACCGCAAAAGAGGCATGTCCGGGCTGATCGGAGCGCTTTCGCGCCGTCAGTTCATGACGGGCGCTGCCGCCGTCGGCCTGACGCTCACGGCCAAACCGAAATTCGCCTCCGCACAGGCGGGCGAACTCGTCTTCGCCAACTGGGATACCTATATCGGCGAAACGACGATTGCCGACTTCACCGCCGAAACCGGCATCAATGTGACGGTCGACACCTTCGCCGACGTGTCGGAACTCTTCGCCAAGATGCGCGGCGGCAATGTCGCCTATGACGTGATCGTTCCCTCGAACGACTGGCTGCCCCGCATGATTGCGGCCGGCATGGTGCAGGAACTCGATCACTCGAAGATCCCGAACATCTCGAACATCTTCCCGCGCTTCATGGACGAGCCGTTCGATCCGGGCCGCAAATTCTCGCTCCCCTATATGTGGGGCACGGTCGGCATCGGCTTCCGCAAGTCCGCCGTCTCGAGCACGCCGGACAGCTGGAAGGTGCTCTATGACAGCGACGAATATGCCAACAAGATCGCGCTGCTCTCCGATTGCGGCACGATGCTCGGCTGCGCGCTGAAATATCTCGGCTATTCGCTGAACTCGACCGACAAGGCCGAGAACGAGGCGGCCGCCGAACTCATCATCAAGCAGAAGAAGAACATCAAGGCCTTTGCCGAAGACAACGGCCAGGATCTTCTCGCTGCAGGCGAAGTCGACGTCACCATGGAATACAATGGCGACATCGTGCAGCTGATGACGGAAGACGACGACGTCGACTACGTCATTCCGAAGGAAGGCGGCATTCTCTGGGAAGACGTGCTGGCCATTCCGGCGAATGCGAAGAACGTCGAGAACGCGCATGCCTTCATCAACTACATCCATGCGCCGGAGCCGAACCAGCTCATCACGGATTACATCCAGTATGCGACGCCGAACAAGGCCGGCTTCGACCTGATGGACGAAGGCTACAAGACGAACGCCGACATCTTCCCGCCGGACGATGTGGTGGAAGCCTCCGAATTCGCGGAATATCTGGGCGAAGAGGTCACGCAGATGCGCGAGGATCTCTGCACCAAGATCAACGCCGCCTGAGGCGGCAAAGGGCGGGCAGCCTCGAAACTGCCCGCCCTTTTTTATTGCCCCCGGCTCGTCCCGATGCCTTTTTTCGTATAATGCGATGAAAGGCATCCGGATGCTCCGGCAACCGGCCAGGGCCTGCCATACGTTCCGACTTCACGCTTCATTGTGCCCTTTTTGGGGGGGGGCTGGATGGAAAACTGGAAGAATTCAGCCCGCGCGTTCTGGGCGTCGATAGCGCCACCGACCTTCTGGCTGGTCGCCTTCTTCATCATCCCGCTATCGCTGATCTGGCTCTACAGTTTCAGCTCCAAGACCGGCATTGTCGAAATCACGCTCGACTGGAACCTGCAGCAATATGCCCGGGCGCTGGAGCCGGTCTATCTCGGCATCTTCTGGAAATCGATCTGGATGGCGGCGGCGACGACCGCGATCTGCCTCGTCGTAGCCTTCCCCGTCGCCATCGCCATCGTCTTTGCCAAGC
>JAJLKS010000565.1:0-3317 GCA_033838765.1 Alphaproteobacteria bacterium | reverse complement strand
ACCTGCGCGGATCGACGACCGGCTCGAGGTCCATACCCGGTATGTCCGGGCGAGCGGCGCACGGATCGAGGCCGAACAGACGATCTGGCGGCTCGATGCGGAGGGGGTGCCGCGGGAGGAGCTCTGGCGGGCGCAGGTTTTTGCGGCGGTGCTCGACAAGGCGGGAAGGCCGCGCCGGCTGCCTTCTTCGGTCCGAGATGCGATGGCGCCGCTGGTTGCGCCGAAGGACGTAGGGCAGTGATTGGGCACGGGGCATGTCACATTGTGCTCCGGCGGACACAGTGACCGGCTAACCTCTTGAGGACACGTATCGAATCCGGGCTCGCGCCACGGTAATGACATAATTCAACGACTAACTTCGGCCTCAATTTGGGGGCACACATGCAACGTGGGGCGCATACGGGGTCAGCCCGGTTGCGTTAGGCCGCGTCTGTCATGTGCCGCTCCCTGCATTGAGTCCGAGAGCACGGAGAGGCACTGAATGGATCCCGTCGCCACCCAACAGGTGATCACCGAAACAATGGTCGATGCCGTTCCGATGGATTTCAGCCTTTGGGGGCTGTTCCTTCGCGCGGATATCGTCGTCAAGCTCGTGATGATGGGGCTGATCTTCTGCTCGATCTGGTCATGGGCGATCATTTTCGACAAATGGTGGCGCTACGCGCGGATCGAGAAGCGGATCGACCAGTTCGAGCGCGTTTTCTGGTCGGGCCGTTCGCTTGAAGACCTTTATCAGGAAATGGGGCATCGCCCGCAGAATCCGCTGTCTGCGCTCTTCATTGCCGCGATGCGCGAGTGGCGCCGCTCGCAGGAGGCGGTCGCCAGTTCCTTCGTCGGCCTCAAGGAGCGCGTCGACAAGGTCATGCAGGTCACGATCAACCGCGAGATGGTGGCTCTCGAAAACCGGCTGCTTTTCCTCGCAACGGTTGGCTCCGTGTCACCCTTTGTCGGCCTGTTCGGAACGGTCTGGGGCATCATGAATTCGTTCCAGTCGATTGCCGTGAGCCGCGACACGAACCTGGCGGTCGTGGCGCCCGGTATCGCCGAAGCGCTCTTTGCGACCGGCCTCGGCCTCATTGCCGCCATTCCGGCCGTCGTTGCCTATAACCGGTTCTCGCACCAGACCTCCAAAATCGCCCAGCGGATGGAGAGCTTCGCGGATGAGTTCTCTGCGATCCTGTCCCGTCAGCTCGACGAGCGGGGCTGAGCCATGGCGATGTCGGTCGGCAAGAAGGGCGGCGGGCGCAGCATATTCGCGCGCGCGCCCATGTCCGAAATCAACGTGACGCCGGTCGTCGACGTGATGCTGGTGCTACTCATTGTGTTCATGGTGGCGGCGCCGATGCTGACGGTCGGCGTGCCTGTCGACCTGCCCAAGACGGAGGCCGCGCCGATCCCGGGCGATACCGAGCCGCTCACCATCACGATCAATGGCGAAGGCGAGATTTTCGTTCAGGAAACGCCGACAGAAGCCGATGCCCTCGTGCCGCAACTCACTGCCATTGCGGAAGGCGGCTATGAACAGCGCATTTTCGTGCGGGCCGATCAGTCGATCCCCTATGGGCGGGTGATGGATGTGATGGGCCGGCTCAGCGCTGCAGGATTCTCGAAAGTTGCCCTTGTAACCGAGACCGTGATCTCGCCGCCTGAAGCGGCCGGCGAAGGTCGTGCGAACTAAGCGGCGGTAATGCGCAACCCGTTGTTCCTTTCCCTCGCCGTTCATGCGGCGGTCGTATTGCTTGCTTTCGTGACGTTTCCGGGCCCCCGGGAACTTCCCGAGCCACCCATGCGCACGGTTCCAGTCGAGCTTGTCACGATCGCCGATGTGACGAACCTCGTGAGCCAAAGGAAGGTAGAACGGCCGAAGCCGGTCGAGGAGCCCGAGCCGCCGCGTCCGCAGGTTGCCGAGCGGCCGGCGCCCACGCCACCTGCGCCGGCACCGGCTGCGCCGCCGCCGCCGCAGGCCAAGCCCGAGCCCTCGCCCGAGAAGGTCGAAAAGAAGCCGGAGCCGAAACCCGTCGAAAAGGCGGTCACGCGGCCAACGCCGCCGAAGCCCGAGCCTGAAAAGAAGTTCGACCCGAACCAGATCGCGCAGCTGCTCAACAAGACGCCGGATGCCGCGCCGAAAACAGAAGCGCGCGAGTCCGCAGACGTCGAACTCGACTTGCCTTATTCGGACGATCCGGCGCTGGCACTCAGCATGACCGAAATCGAGGCCGTGCGGCAGCGTGTGCAGGAATGCTGGAACGTGCGCGACTTCGCAGGCAGCGCCGATGCGGACAAGTTGCGCGCCACGATCCGCTTCTCGCTCAATCAGGACGGGTCGCTTGCCGGCAACCCCTCGATTGCGAGCTCAAGTGGCGGGCCCTTGTCGCGGCTTTTCGCCGACCGTGCGGTGCAAGCCATTCAGAAATGCTCGCCGTACAACTTTTTGCCACGAAACAAGTATACGAACTGGCGCAACATGAGCCTCAATTTCAATCTGGCCGGGATGATGTGACGGGCCTGAGCGAACCCTATGGGCAGGAGAAGCCGAAATGGTTGGATTCCTCGAAGTGACGAAACTTGACCTTGGGAAGGTCCGTGCAAGGCTTGCGATGGCGGCCGCCACGTTCCTTGCCTTTGCATTCGCCGCTTTGCCCGTGCGGGCCGAGGTGTCGATCGATATCAACCGGGGCAATGTCGATCCGCTGCCTATCGCCATCACGGATTTCGTTGGTGCCGCAGGACAGGAAGCGACGATAGGCGCCGATATCACTTCCGTCATCAGTAACAATCTCGAAAGATCCGGCCTCTTCCGCCCGCTGCCCAAGGCGGCCTTCATTGAGAAGATTTCGGACATCAATGTGCAGCCGCGTTTCGGCGACTGGCGCATCATCAATTCGCAGGCGCTCGTCACGGGCCAGGCCCGCATGGAAGCCGATGGCCGCCTGCGCGTCGAGTTCCGCCTCTGGGACGTGCTCGGCGAACAGCAACTCACCGGCCTCCAGTTCTTCACGACGCCCGATAACTGGCGCCGGGTCGCACATCTCGTCTCGGATGCCATCTACAAGCGTCTTACCGGCGAGGACGGCTATTTCGATACGCGCGTCGTCTATGTCTCGGAAACGGGCCCGAAGAATGCGCGCGTCAAGCGCCTCGCCATCATGGATCAGGACGGGCATAACCCGCGCATGTTGACCAATGGCGCCGAGCTCGTGCTGACGCCCCGTTTCAGCCCGAACTCGCAGGAAATCACCTATCTCGCCTATCGCAACAACCAGCCGCGCGTCTATGTGCTCGATATCGAGACCGGCCAGCAGGAAGTCGTGGGCGAG
>JAJLKS010000564.1:0-9090 GCA_033838765.1 Alphaproteobacteria bacterium | reverse complement strand
CGCGATCGCTTCGTTGAACGGCGTGCAGAAGATCAGCGATCCGGCAAAAAGAATGGGCGTCGCCTGAAAGGCGCTGTTCTTCATGGCCTCGGCGCGGGCCTCCATGTCGCCCGTCCGGTATGTCCAGGCTTCCTGAAGCTCCCCGGCATTCTCCGGCGTGATTTCGTAAGCGCCCGAATGGCGCATGCCGCCTGCATCGCCGCCGTAATGCTGCCACCCCTCGCCAGCCCCCGCGCTTGGCGGCAGCACAGCCAGTGCCCCGGCGAGAAGGACGGCAATGAAAGCAAACCGGACGCGACCCATCAGTCCCTCCATGAAAAGTTTGACTGAATGAATCATTCATTTATTATCTAGAGTCAACATGATTTGCATTGCTTCACGTGAAGCACTGCCGCGAAACAAGGGAGAGCCCGGCCCCATGGCCCGGAAGAAAACCGCAGTAAAGCTTGAGGAAATCGCCGAAGCCGCCATTGCCTGCTTTTCCGAGATGGGTATCCGCCGCACCCAGATGGCAGATGTGGCGAAGGCGGCAGGCGTCTCCGCCGGCACGCTCTACCTCTATGTCGCCAGCAAGGAGGCCCTGCTCCACCTCGCCATATTGCAGGTATGCGCCCGCCCTCGTGCAGGGCTCACACGTCCGCTTCAAGACCCCGGCATCGGCGCAACCGTGGACATCTTTGCCATCCGCGTGAAGGAAGTGCGCCGCTGGCCCTCTTTTGATGCCGCCCTCGCCCCCGGAGCCGAAGTGGACATGAATGTCCTCCGCGCCATTGGCGGCGAGCTGTACGGCATGCTGCATGAGGCCCGCCGCGCCATCTGGCTGGTCGACCGCTGCGCCAGGGAAGTCCCCGCCTTCGAGCAGCTTCATGCCCTGGACCTTCGCGCCCGCCACCGAGACCGGCTGGCGGAAATCGCCCTGAAATTTGCTGGGGGCTCGGGCGCCCCCACGCCTGAACAGAAGCTCGCCGCCCGCCTCGCCATCGAGACCGTCGCCTGGGCCGCCATGCACCGCCTGCGCGAAACCGCTACCAATGCCATCGCGGAATTGACGGCAGATGGTGCGCGGCAGACTGCAGTGGAAAGTTTTGCTGTCATATTGGCGACAGCTTCTCGCCCGCCCGGTCCAATGCGGCCCGATGCTTAAGATGTTGTTATCGCTTTGCTGCTGACATGGGTTCTGTAGGGGCCGGAGGGGGCCTCGTTGATTGCAGGACAGGCCCCATGTTCATGGAAACCCGGCCCGGAGCCCGCACGACGCAGGATCGCGCCACGCGGATCGAGACGAATGTCGTCCCGATCGACAAGCCCCTGCATGCCCAATCACTGAAACTGATGGAATTCTGGCAGCGTCATTGCCATGAAGGCCGCCTGCTGAGCCGCTCCGATCTTCCCTGCCGCGAAGCCGCTTCCTTCCTGCCGAGCGTCTTCGTGCTCGAGCCGATGGACGATGAAGGCTATGACTGGCGCCTGCGTGTCGTCGGCACAACGCTCACACGCTGGCTCGACTTCGACCCGACCGGCATGACGATCCGCGACATCTATCATCCGGCAACCGTCGACAAGGACGCCGGCATCTATCGCATGGTGACAAGGGAAAAGCGGCCCCACATCACGCAGGGCCGCCTCAGCGGTATCAACCGGGATTTCCTCAGTCTCGAGATCGTGCACCTGCCGATGGAAGGCGCAAGCCCCGGCGAAATCCTGCTGCTCGGCTGCATCTCGATTTTCGACGGGAACTGAGCCTCAGCTCTGGATCTGGCGCACGGCCTCGTCCAGCAGTTCGGCCATGGTCCGGCGAATCTGATGATCCGACTGATCGACGCCCTTGGCATCGAAGTCGCGGCGGATCTTGCGGAACACGTCTTCCTCGCCCGCCTCTTCGAGATCGGCAGCGATCACTTCCTGCGCATAGGCATTGGCCGCATCGCCGGAAAGGCCCATCTTTTCGGCTGCCCACAATCCGAGCAGCTTGTTGCGCCGCGCCGTCGCCTTGAAGCGAAGCTCCTCGTCATGAGCGAACTTCTTTTCAAAACCTTCCTCGCGCTTGTCGAAGCTGGACATGGAACCTGGCACTCCGTAATGGGTCATAAGGCGGGGCCCCGATCGGGCGGAACTCCCGGAATTGGCCATAGGCATAGCGGGCCCATCAATTCAAATCAACCGCCATTGCCCGCCCCCGCGCGCCCCGCGTCGAAATGTCTAACCCTCTGATTTTCAGATACTTTTTATGGCAGTTGCAGCGCGACAGAGCTTCATTGTATCGCGTCCTGCCTTGAGTTACCTTGCGCTCGCCGAAGGGCCGATTCCGAAACCGCCCGACTGGCTCTTTTCCGCCGTGAGGCGGCCCTCGACATATGTGCGGAGCCCCCGCCAGCCCCGGACCGTCCATCCGGGCTAACCGATTGGAATTCATGACATGAGCCGGCGCAGACGCGTTTACGAAGGCAAGGCGAAGGTGCTTTACGAAGGCCCGGAACCGGGCACGCTCGTCCAGCATTTCAAGGACGACACGACCGCCTTCGACGCGACCAAGCGCGAGGTCATCGACGGCAAGGGCGTCCTCAACAACCGCATCTCGGAATATATCTTTACCAAGCTGAACGAGATCGGCGTCCCGACCCATTTCATCCGCGCGCTCAACATGCGCGAGCAGCTGATCCGCGAAGTCGAGATCATCCCGGTGGAAGTGGTGGTGCGCAATGTCGCCGCCGGCTCGCTCTCGAAGAAGCTCGGTATCGACGAGGGCACGGTTCTGCCCCGCTCCATCATCGAGTTCTATTACAAGAACGACGAGCTGCACGACCCGATGGTCTCCGAAGAGCACATCACGGCCTTCGGCTGGGCAACGCCGCAGGAAATCGACGACATGATGGCGCTTGCGCTGCGCATCAACGACTTCCTGACCGGCCTTTTCCTCGGCATCGGCATCCGCCTTGTCGACTTCAAGGTCGAGTTCGGCCGCCTTTATGAAGGCGACATGGTGCGCGTGGTGCTGGCCGACGAGATCAGCCCCGATTGCTGCCGCCTCTGGGATACGCGCACCAACGACAAGCTCGACAAGGACCGCTTCCGCCGCGACATGGGCGGCCTCGTCGAAGCCTATCAGGAAGTTGCGCGGCGCCTCGGCGTTCTCGTCGAGACGGAGCCCAAGCGGCGCGGCCCCACGCTGGTGAAATGAGTTACCCGAGAGACGAGGAAGCATGAAAGCGCGCATCAAGGTCACGCTGAAGAACGGCGTGCTGGACCCGCAAGGCAAGGCAATCGAAGGCGCGCTCGGCTCGCTCGGCTTTTCCGGCGTCGCCAGCGTCCGCCAGGGCAAGCTCTTCGAGGTCGAGTTGAACGAAACCGATCCGGCAAAGGCAAAGGCCGCACTGGAAGAGATGAGCAAGAAGCTGCTCGCCAATACGGTGATCGAGAATTACGCCGTGGAGCTCGACGAGAAGTGAGCATGAAGTCAGGCGTCGTCGTTTTCCCCGGCTCGAACCGCGAACGCGATATGCTGATCGCGCTCGAGAAGATCACCGGCAGGAAGCCCGCTTATATCTGGCATGCGGACACCGAACTGCCGGACCTTGATCTCGTGGTCCTGTGCGGCGGCTTTTCCTATGGCGACTATCTGCGCACCGGCGCCATCGCCGCACGCGGCCACATCATGCCCGCCGTCGCGAAGGCCGCTGAAAAGGGCGTGCGCGTGCTCGGCATCTGCAACGGCTTCCAGATCCTCTGCGAGGCGGGGCTCCTGCCCGGCGTCCTGATGCGCAATGCCGGCCTCAAATTCGTCTGCAAGGAAGTGAAGCTCGAAGTCGCTAACGCGAAAACCGACTTCACCCGCAAGTACAAGCAGGGCGAAGTCTGGCGCTGCCCCGTCGCCCATGGCGATGGCAACTACTTCGCCGACGCCGAAACCTTGAAGCGCCTCGAAGGCGAAGGCCGCGTCGGCCTGCGCTACGCCGAAGGCACAAATCCGAACGGCTCGCTCAACGACATCGCCGGCATTCTCAACGAACGCGGCAATGTCTTCGGCATGATGCCGCATCCCGAAAACATGATCGAACCGTTGAACGGCGCGACCGATGGGCGCGCCCTTTTCGAAAGCATTATGGAGGCCGTGGCGTGATACCGAACGATACCAGGATCACGCCGGAACTCGTCGCCGAACACGGGCTGAAGCCCGACGAGTACCAGCGCATTCTCGACCTGATCGGCCGCGAGCCGACACTGACCGAGCTTGGCATCTTCTCCGCCATGTGGAACGAACACTGTTCCTACAAATCGTCGAAGAAATGGCTGCGCACGCTCCCGACCACCGGCCCGCGCGTCATCTGCGGCCCCGGCGAAAACGCGGGCGTCGTCGATATCGGCGACGGTCAGGCAATCATCTTCAAGATGGAAAGCCACAACCACCCCTCTTACATCGAGCCGCATCAAGGTGCTGCGACCGGCGTGGGCGGCATTCTGCGCGACGTCTTCACGATGGGCGCTCGCCCCATTGCCGCGCTCAATGCGCTGCGCTTCGGCGAGCCCGATCATCCGCGCACGCGCCACATCGTCTCCGGCGTCGTCGCCGGTATCGGCGGTTATGGCAACAGCTTCGGCGTGCCAACCGTCGGCGGTGAGGTGAATTTCGACGCAAGCTATAACGGCAACTGCCTTGTGAACGCCTTTGCCGCCGGCCTCGCCGATGCTGACAAGATTTTCTATTCGGAAGCGAAAGGCGTCGGCCTTCCGATCGTCTATCTCGGTTCCAAGACCGGCCGCGACGGCATCCACGGCGCGACAATGGCATCGGCCGAGTTCGGCGAGGACTCCGAGGAGAAGCGCCCGACCGTCCAGATCGGCGATCCCTTCTCCGAAAAGCTCCTGCTCGAAGCCTGCCTCGAACTGATGGCATCCGGCGCCGTCATCGCCATTCAGGACATGGGCGCCGCCGGCCTCACCTGCTCTGCCGTCGAAATGGGCGCGAAGGGCGATCTCGGCGTCGAACTCGACCTCGACAAGGTGCCTTGCCGCGAAACCGGCATGACCGCCTATGAAATGATGCTGTCGGAAAGCCAGGAGCGCATGCTCATGGTGCTCGACCCAGCGCGCGAGAAGGATGCCGAGGCGATCTTCCGCAAATGGGGCCTCGACTTCGCAATCATCGGCAAGACGACGGACGATCTGCGCTTCCGCATCAAGCAACATGGCGAGGTCATGGCCGACCTGCCCATCAAGGAGCTTGGCGACCAGGCGCCCGAATATGACCGGCCTTTCGTGAAGGCCGCAAAGCCCGCGCCGCTTGCCCCCTCCGATGTGCCCGCGCCGAACGACATCTCGGACGCGCTGACGAAAATGCTCGGCCTGCCCGATATGTGCTCCCGCCGCTGGGTCTGGGAACAATACGACCATCTCATTCAGGGCAACACCGCGATCGGACCCGGCGGCGATGCCGCGGTGGTCCGCATCGGCGACGGGCCCAAGGGCCTTGCCTTCACCCTCGACGTGACACCGCGCTATTGCGCCGCCGATCCGCAGGAAGGCGGCAAGCAGGCGGTCGCCGAATGCTGGCGGAACCTCACCGCCGTCGGCGCCGAACCGCTCGCCATCACCGACAATCTGAATTTCGGCAATCCGGAAAAGCCCGAGATCATGGGCCAGTTCGTCGGCTGCATCGAAGGCATCGGCGAGGCCTGCCGCGCGCTCGACTTCCCTGTCGTCTCGGGCAACGTCTCGCTCTACAACGAAACGAACGGCAAGGGCATCCTGCCGACGCCCGCCATCGGCGCTGTCGGCCTTCTGCCCGATATCGCGGTCCGCACCACCATCGCTTTCAAGGCGGCGGGCGAGGCCATCGTCCTTGTCGGCGAGACGAAAGGCCATCTTGGCCAGTCGATCTATCTGCGCGACATCGCCCGCAAGGCGGACGATCGCAGCGCGCCTCCGCCGGTCGACCTTGCAGTCGAACGCCGCAATGGCGACTTCATCCGCACGGAAATCCGCTCGGGCAACCTCACCGCCGTCCATGACCTGTCGGATGGCGGCGTGCTTGCCGCTATCGCCGAAATGGCGATGGCAGGCGGCATCGGCGCCGCGCTCGCGCCGGAAACCGCCCTCCCCCTCCATGTCTGGGCCTTTGCCGAGGATCAGGCGCGCTATGCCGTGACCTTGCCGGAAAGTGCTGCCGCCGCCTTCCTCGACCGCGCGGCAAAGGCCGGAGTCCCCGCCGCCCGCATCGGCCGGACCGGCGGCACGGAATTGACACTTGAGGGTGCCAAGCCCATATCATTGAAAGCGCTGGGCGACGTTCATGAAGGATGGCTGCCTGCCTATATGGCGGCCGGCGCCGAACTCTGAAGAATCGCGGGGAGACTGTTGCATGGCCATGACGGCGTCGGAAATCGAACGGCTCATCAAGGAAGCGCTTCCCGATGCGACGGTCGACATCCGCGATCTGGCAGGCGATGGCGACCACTACGCCGCGAATGTCGTCTCCGCCGCCTTCAAGGGCAAGACGCGCGTGCAGCAGCACCAGATGGTCTATGCCGCGCTGAAAGGCGGCATGGGCAACGAACTTCACGCATTGGCGCTGCAGACCAGCGCGCCGCAGGATTGAACCCGCCTCACGGCGAAGGAGAACGACAATGAGCGAGAACCCGGTCTTCGACCGCATCAAGAGCGAAGTGGCAAGCGAGGACGTGGTGCGTTTCATGAAGGGCACGCCCGTCTTCCCGCAATGCGGCTTCTCCAATGCCGTCGTGCAGGTGCTGACCTATCTCGGCGTTCCCTTCAAAGGCATCAATGTGCTGGAGGACGAGGAAATCCGCCAGGGCATCAAGGAATTCTCCGACTGGCCGACAATCCCCCAGCTCTATGTGAAGGGCGAATTCGTCGGCGGCTGCGACATCGTCCGCGAAATGTTCGAACAGGGCGAGTTGCGCGAATACCTCGCGCAAAAGGGCATCGAGACGCAGGCGGCGTAAGCAAGTGCCGGGCGCACCAAAAATGCCCATGCCGGTCGTGTTCTTCGGACACGGCAATCCGATGAACGCGCTGGAGCGCAATTCATTCTCGGAGGGCTGGGCCCGGATCGGCGTAGCGGTTCCAAAGCCTGTGGCCATACTCAGCATCTCCGCTCATTGGTACACGCGAAAAACCGGCGTCACCGTTTCGCCTGCGCCGCAAACCATCCACGACTTCGGCAATTTCCCCGACGAGCTATTCCGTGTGCAATATCCGGCGCCCGGTGCACCCGAACTTGCCGCGCGCATATGCGAGATGTTGAAGCCGCTTGAAGTCGTGGCCGATGAGGAATGGGGCCTCGATCACGGAACATGGTCCGTTCTCGTTCATGCCTTCCCCAAAGCCGGCATTCCCGTCATCCAGCTTGCCATCGATGCGACCAGACCAAACCGATTTCACTACGATCTCGGTGCGGCGCTGGCTCCCCTGCGCGACGAAGGCGTCCTCATCATCGGTTCGGGAAACATCGTCCACAATCTGGGCCTCGTCCGCTGGCGCGGCGACGGCCCGGCCTACGACTGGGCCGACCGCTTCGACTTGAAAGTCCGCGATCTGATCCTCGCCGGGAACCATGCGCCCCTGATCGACTATCCCTCTCTCGGCGAGGACGCGATGCTGTCCGTACCGACACCCGAGCACTACCTGCCGCTTCTCTATGTTCTCGGCGCGCAGCGTCCCGGCGACGCCGTCTCATTCCCTGTGGAAGGCATGGCCATGGGCTCGCTGAGCATGCGTTCCGTCGCCATCGGCATGTAAGGGAAACATCTGCAAACCAAAAAAGGCCCCGGAAAACCGGGGCCTTTTGTTTTGTCTCGTTCGGCGCTGCGATTAGCTGCGCGAGTAGAATTCCACCACGAGGTTCGGTTCCATCTGCACCGCATAGGGCACATCGGCGAAGGCCGGGATGCGAACGAACTTCGCGGACATCTTGTCGTGGTTGACTTCGAGATAGTCCGGCACGTCGCGCTCGGCCGACTGGGCGGCTTCGAGAACGAGCGCAAGCTGCTTCGACTTCTCGCGCACTTCCACCACATCGCCCTCGCGGACGCGGTAGCTCGGCACATTGACGCGCTTGCCGTTCACGAGCACATGGCCATGGCTCACGAACTGGCGGGCGGCAAAGACGGTCGGCACGAACTTGGCGCGATAGACGATCGCGTCCAGACGGCGCTCGAGCAGGCCGATCAGCAGCTCGCCCGTGTCGCCGCGCAGGCGGTCGGCTTCCTTGTAGATGCCGCGGAACTGCTTTTCGGAAATATTGCCATAGAAGCCCTTGAGCTTCTGCTTGGCGCGCAGCTGCACGCCATAGTCCGAGAGCTTGCCCTTGCGGCGCTGGCCGTGCTGGCCGGGGCCATATTCGCGGCGGTTGACCGGGCTCTTCGGACGCCCCCAGATGTTCTCGCCCATCCGGCGGTCGATTTTGTACTTGGACTCCTGGCGCTTTGTCATCGCGGTTCCCTTTAGGTCAAAAAGTAAGGAAACGCGCCCTCCTTTGCCCTTTTTGGGGCCGACAGGGACCGGCTACAAGCGTCGCCATTCCCGCGGGTGCGTATTCAAATGAAGCGGGCCCCCAAAAAGCCGGGAGCCCGTTTCGAGGCGGTTTGTAGCGCGGGCGACCAAGGGTGTCAAATGGCCCCGGATCAGGCTTGATCGGGCGGCCCCTCACCCTTCGGATAGCGCCGCGTCAGCGAGGCGACGACGCCCCTGAGCGTGCGCACCTCCTGCTCTGTGAGCCCCGCCCGCTGAAACATGTTGCGCAGGTTGCGCACCATCGAGGGCCGCTTCTCCGGCGGCTTGAGAAAGCCGAACCGGTCTAGCTCGCCTTCCAGATGCTCGAAAAAGCCGATCAGCTCTTCCTTTTTCGCCGGCCGCGTCTGCAGATATTCGATCCGCTCGCCCTCCGTTGCGTCGCCCGACTTGAACCACTCATAGGACATCAGCAGCACGCATTGGGCGAGGTTGAGCGAGGCGAAGGCCGGATTGACCGGTACCATCATGATGGCGTCGGCAAGCGCCACATCGTCATTTTCGAGCCCCGTCCGCTCCGGCCCGAACAGGAGCCCCGCCTGCCCGCCATCGGCAAAGGCGCGC
>JAJLKS010000563.1:0-8080 GCA_033838765.1 Alphaproteobacteria bacterium | reverse complement strand
ATCCGCGCCGCCTTCGATAAGACCTCGCGTCGCCTCCATATAGGCGGCGTGCAGCTTGTCGAAATCGACATTGCGGAAGCCCGGATCGTTCACGTCCGGCGAGATCGATGCGGTGCGGTTCGTCGGCCCGAGAACGCCCGCGACATAACAGACGCGGCCCGGCGTTTCCTTCTCGCAGATATCCGCCGCCTCGCGCGCCACGCGCGCACTCGCCACATTCATCTCATAGGCGATATCTTCCATGTGATAGTCGGCCTGGGCGATGCGCGTGGCGCCGAATGTGTTGGTTTCGGCAATGTCGGCGCCCGCCCGGTAATACTGCAGATGAATGTCGCGCAGAATGTCCGGCTGAACGATCGAGATCAGCTCGTTATTGCCCTTCACATCGCTCTTGTGATCCTTGAAGCGCTCACCGCGATAATCCGCTTCCTGAAGCTTGTAGCGCTGGATCATCGTGCCCATCGCTCCATCGAGAATGAGCACGCGCTTCTTCACCTCATCCTTGAGATGGGCAATGCGCTCTTCGCGCGTTTTCGGATGGCTCATGTCACGTCCTCCAGGACAAAATCAAACGGCAACGGGTTCGGCCGGAACGGCTTGCGGCCGCAGACCCAGCACATGGCAGATCGCAAAGGTGAGGTCTGCCTGGTTCAGCGTGTAGAAATGAAAGCGGTCGAAGCCATAGGCGCGCAACCGGTTCACCTGCTCCGCCGCCACATAGGCGGAAATCAGCTTGCGCGTGCCGAGATCGTCGTCGAGGCCGATATAGTAATCGTCGAGCCATTTCGGAATGCTTGCGCCGCAGCGCTCCGCCATGCGCTTCGTGCCCTTGAAATTCGTGGTCGGCATGATGCCCGGCACGATCGGCACCTCGATGCCGGCCTTGCGCACCTTTTCGAGAAAGCGGACATGGCAGTCCGTGTCGAATACGAATTGCGTGATGGCGCGCGTTGCGCCCGCATCGACCTTGCGCTTCAGCAGTTCGATATCCGCATCGAGCGATGCGGATTCCGGATGCTTCTCCGGATAGGCCGAAACGATCACGTCGAAGTCGCCGATCCGGCGGATGCCTTCGATGAGTTCGGGCGTCGACTGGTATCCCTCCGGATGCGGCTGGTAGGGCGCGCCAAGCTCTGGCATGTCGCCGCGCAACGCCACGATATGGCGAATGCCCGCCGCCCAGTAGGCGCGGATCACATCGTCCACTTCGCCTCGCGACGCGCCGACACAGGTCAGATGCGCGACGGGCTCGAGCGACGTCTCGTCGTGAATCCGCTTCACCGTCGCATGAGTGCGCTCGCGCGTGGAGCCGCCCGCGCCATAGGTGACGGAGACGAATTCCGGCCGCAGCGGTTCGAGCCGGCGGATCGACTTCCACAGCGTCTCTTCCATTTCCGGCGTCTTGGGCGGAAAGAACTCGAACGACACTTTCGTCCGTTCCGTCCGCTCCGGCTTCTGCGCATTCGTCATTTCTTATTTAGCTCCCTCGAATTCAACGGGCCGCACCGGCCGGCTCACCGTCTTGCCGGTCTTGTCGGCAACCCAGATCCGAACCGTCAGCTTTGCGTCTTCGCCGCCCTCGGGCGGCAATGTTCTCGTTGCACCGGCCTTGAGCCCGGCTTCCGCCAGCCATCCGGTCACTTCGTTTTCCGCGAAGCCGAGGCGGCGATGCGCATGGCTCTCGCGGAGATAATCGAGCTCGTGCGGCGCGAAATCGGCGATCAGAAGACGCCCGCCCGGCTTCAAAACGCGCGCTGCCTCGGCGATCGATGCCGCCGGATCGTCGAGGTAATGCAGCACCATATGCAGCGTGACGAGATCGGCGCTCTCGTCCTGCAGCGGCAGGTCATAGAGATCGCCCTGACGCACGGAGCAATGCTGCAGCTCCGGCCGGTCGAGCTGTGCCCGCGCCAGCGCCAGCATTTCCGGGCTGAGGTCGATCCCGAGCCCCGTCCTTGCCATCGGCCCGAACAGTTCGAGCATTCGCCCCGTGCCCGTGCCCAGATCGGCGACAAGCCCGAGCCCTTCGCGGGCGCCAAGCTCCACCATCGCTTCCTCGACCTTGTCTTCCGGCACATAGAGCGAGCGGATGCGATTCCACTCGCCGGAATTTGCCCGGAAATAGGCAGCCGCCTTCACCGCCCGAGCCGCGCGCACCGCTTCCAGCCGCTCCAGGTCGCGCGCAATCACAATGTCTTCCTGCGGGATGAGCCCGCTCAGCACCTCGGCAAGCTCGCCCACCTGGCCCGTGCCCGCGAGCCGGTAGAACACCCAGCTCCCCTCACGAAACCGCTCGAGCAGCCCCGCCTCGCAGAGAAGCTTGAGATGCCGGCTTACCCGGGGCTGGCTCTGACGCAGGATCTGGGTGAGTTCGGTCACCGTCAGTTCGCCGCGCGCCAGGAGCGCAAGCAGGCGCAGCCTTGTCGGCTCGCCCGCCGCCCTCAAACCTGCCAGCAATTGCTCCATCGGGTATCGCTCCCAAAAATAACGAGACGGATATAAACATATCTTTATGTCTTTCCAAACGCTTTTTTCCAGGCGCTACATTTTGGCAACGCCCGGCCGAAAACTGTGTTCGCCCTACACCTCATACACTGGTTAATACGGGTTCCCTGTGATAGTCAGGACAACCGCCGAAACGCGGGAATCGGCGGAAATCCAAAGAATTTTGGCGCCATTCACCAGGTTTTAATCCGCGCGCTGAATGCTCGCGGAACCAGCCACCAGGTGCCACATGCGGGACCGCCGGACTGGAAGGCAAAGGATCGGGACGGGCTTCATGAAGGTTTCCCTTGATAGCGGCGCTGCGCGCCGGGTTGGCTACGCCATTCTTTTCGGGTTGTCGCTCGCCATCGCGGCACCGGCCGGCATTTCGCCTGCCCTGGCGCAGGATGAGGCCGCTGACGACGAGAACGATCCGCTTGAGCCGATGAACCGCTACTTCTTCGAGCTCAACAAGTTCTTCGACACGATCCTGCTGAAGCCGGTGGCCACCTGGTATGACGGCGTCGTGCCGGAGCCCGGCCGCGACGGCGTGCGCAATTTCCTCGATAATCTGCGCAGCCCCGTGATCCTCGCAAACGACCTCCTTCAGGGAGAGTGGGACCGCGCCGGCACCACCGCGAGCCGCTTCGGCATCAACTCGACGGTCGGCCTGCTCGGCCTCTTCGATCCTGCCGCCGGCTGGGGCATGCCCAAGCACAGCGAGGATTTCGGCCAGACCCTCGGCGTCTATGGCACGCCCGAAGGCGCATATCTCTACCTCCCGGTTCTCGGCCCCGCCCCGCCCCGCGACCTCGCGGGCTTCGCGGTCGACCAGTTCTTCGATCCGCTCACCTATATCTACTGGGACCGCGCCAAAACCGTGCCCGTCACGCGCTTTGTGCTGAACGGTGTCGACCAGCGCGCCCGCAGCCTCGATACGCTCGATCAGATCGAACGCACCTCCGTGGATCACTACGCCACGGTCCGTAATCTCTATCGCCAGATCCGCAAGAACGAGATTGCCAATGGCGAGCGCGATTTCGACGATCTTCCGGACATCGAGAACCTAAATTTCGACACAAACGAACCGAACAGTCCCGACATAGGTTTGTGATCCTGTACTGCCACGATCATGCATCGAGGCGGTACACCCGGGGATAACAGGTTCAGGAGAATTTTATGGCCGCGTTCATGAACAGCCTTCCGGCGCGTTTGCTTGCAGCGCCACTGCTTCTCTGCCTTGCCCTGGGTGCGACGCCCGCGCAGGCAACCGCCGACGAGGCGATCGCCTTCGTCGAAACGGTGTCCGAAAAGGCCATCGCCATCATCAGCGACAAGGCCGCCAGCACCGAGGAGCGGGAAGCCGCCTTCCGCACCCTCCTCAATGAAAATGCGGACATGGACCGGATCGCGGCCTTCGCGCTCGGCCAGTACCGGCGCACCCCCGACGAGGCGCAGCGCGCGGAATATCGCGAGCTGGTCGAGAACTTCATCGTGAAGGTCTATGTCACGCGCCTGACCGACTACAATGACGAGAAGCTGACCATTCTCGGCGCGCGCGAGCGCGGCGAGGAACAGGCCATCGTGCAGAGCGAAATCCGCTTCACCAACGGCCGCGAGCCCGTCTCCGTCGACTGGTGGCTCGTGAAGATGGATGGCGGCTACAAGATTTTCGACGTGAATGTGGTTGGCGTCTGGCTGGCGCAGGAACAGCGTTCTGCCTTTGTCAGCGTGATCCGCAACAATGGCGGCAATTTCGATGCGCTGCTCAAGCATCTGCGCACCCAGATCGGCCGCGTCGAGGCCGGCGAGGACATCGGCCTCACCGCATCGAACTGAGTTTTCCCCGATCCTTCCGGCAAACGGCGCGCTCCGGAAACGGAACGCGCCGTTTCGGTTTGCGCGGCCAAAGTGACGCAAAGCGCACTGTCCTCATGGTCGATTCAGCACCCGTTAACAGGTCGGAGCGACACTCGGCATGATTTGTATGTCGTCCGTCTGAACGAGGTAGGGCCGTGCGTATCGAGGCCATCCAGACAACAGAACCGGCAGATGCACCGGCACCCGGCCGCTCGGCACGCAGCCTCGCCTTTCAGCAGGTATGGCAGGCAATTCCGAAGGATGGCTTCATTCCGGAAAAGTCCGCCTTCCGGCCGGAGCGCTTTGCACCTTTTCTCAATTGCATTTTTCTCGTCGAACTGAGCGACGACCCTGCACGGCGCATACTCATCCGCCTTGCCGGCCAGACGATCCGCGACGGGCTTGGCTGCGAGTTGCGCGGCATGAACTATTCCGACTTCGTGCCGGAAGAACATCGCCATGACGCGGGCAGCTCCATGCAGCTCCTGTTCGCACCCCGCCCCTGCGGGCGCTGGGTCAGCAAGGAAGTCGCCCACCTCGACGGCTATCGCCAGCCGATCGAGATGACGCAATTTCCGATGCTCGACAGTGCGGCCGGAACGCGCCTCATACTTGGAATCGTCGAAGGCCTCGGTTCTCCGGAGCCCCATCAGGCGGACGGAAATTTCCGCTTCGAAAATCGCGACCGGGAACATTTCATCGATATCGGCGCCGGTATGCCGGACTGAAAATTCTCAGGCACCCGCCTGGCGCAAATCCGGAAAGGCAGCGCGGGGCGCCGGCACCTGCCCGTATTTGTGCTCGATCACCCGCCCGATCTCGATGACGAGTTCGCGGTGGTCGATCGGCTTGCCGACATAGCCGTCGGCGCCAAGTTCGCGATAGCGAGACTTGTTGGGCCCAAGCGAATCCGCCGTCAATGCGATGACCGGGACAGTGCGGATCGCAAGGTCGCCGTGTTCGCGGATATGGTGCAGCGTCTCGGCGCCATCCATCACCGGCATATGCATGTCGAGCAGCACGAGATCGAACTTCTGCGTCTGCAGCCAGCGTATCGCCTCCTCGCCATTCTCCGCCTCGACGATTGCGATGCCGAGCGGTTCGAGGAACAGCCGCGCTACCTTGCGGTTGAGTGCGTGATCGTCCACCAGCAGCACCGAAAGACCCTTGGCCCAGCGCACACCGCCCGTCTTGTCGACATCGGCATTGGTGGGCGCTTCGTCTGCGCGGCGGCCCTGCGCGGCCCGGAAGGTCAGCGTGAAGACCGATCCCTTGCCCGCCTCGCTTTCGACGGACACATCGCCATCCATGAGCTGCGCGAGCTTGCGGCTGATCGACAGGCCAAGGCCCGTACCGCCGAAGCGCCGCGAGGTCGAGGCATCCGCCTGCGTGAACGGCGTGAAGAGTTTTGCAGCCGTCTGCGCATCCATGCCGATGCCGGTATCCGCAATGCGGATGCCGACATCATAGACGCCATCCTCCAGCGCCTTCGCCGATGCGGTGACGGTGATGCCGCCCCTGTCGGTGAACTTGATCGCATTCGACACGAGGTTGGACACGCATTGGCGTACGCGCACAGGATCGAACCGCAGGAAGGTTTCGGACGCCGGATCGATCTCGACCTTGAGCGTCAGTCCCTTTTCCATCGCGCGCGGCGACCATAGCTTTTCAAGACGGCGCAACAGATGTCCAAGATCGTTGTCGATCGGCGAAATATCGAACTTGCCCGCCTCGATCTTCGACAGGTCGAGAACGTCGTTCAGGATCGCCATCAGCGTCTTGCCGCTGTCGAGAATCGTGTCGAGCTGGTCGCGCTGTTCCGGCGTAAGCTCGGATGCCGCCATAAGCTGCGCCATGCCGAGAATGCCGTTGAGCGGCGTGCGGATTTCATGGCTGATATTGGCGAGGAAGGCGGACTTCGCTTCATTCGCCGCTTCCGCCTCCTTCCGCGCCTTGCGCAGTTCCTTCTCGCGCTCGCGCAACGCCGTCACATCGGCGCCCACCGCAACCCAGCCGCCGAAGGAAAGCGGAATTTCGACCACCTGCATGATCGTGCCGAGATGGGTCTGCAGTTCGACCGGCTCGCCGCGTTCGAGCGATCCGATGATCGATACGGCCGTCGCCCAGGCATCTTCGTCCGACAGGCTCGGCACAACCGCCTTGACCGCGACATAGGCTGCTTCCGTATAGCTCTTGCCTTCGCGCAGCGCCTTGTTGGTGAAAGGAAAGTCGCGCTCGTTCTGCGCGTTGGAGAGCAGGATTTCGTGATTGGGTCCGAAAATGACAAAGCCGCCCGGCAGGCGGTTCACCGCCTCCAGTACGATCGACTCCATATCCCAGTCCGGTTTCTTTTCGCCCATGCCGAGCCATCCCACGCCCGCGCGCCCGCATGATCCATGCGCCCGCGCGTATTGCGCCCTCCGTTCCCCCTCGAAGCGACAAATCTAGGGAGAACGGAATTAACGCTGCGTGAAGATCGCCACCCTGCCGCCGGCAATGACGCAGGGAAAAACAGGGGTTTCAGCGTACCGCCGGCTGAACCGCCTAGCGGCTGAACCTCTTGTACTTGATCCGGTGCGGAATCTCGGCTTCCGGCCCGAGGCGGCGCTTCTTGTCCTCCTCGTAGTCCTGATAGTTGCCCTCGAACCATTCAACATGGCTGTCGCCCTCGAAGGCGAGCATGTGGGTGGCGATGCGGTCGAGGAACCAGCGGTCATGCGAGATGACCACGGCGCAGCCCGCGAAGGCGATGAGCGCATCTTCAAGCGCGCGCAGCGTTTCGACGTCGAGATCGTTGGTCGGTTCGTCGAGGAGGAGCAGGTTCGCGCCGGACTTCAGCATCTTGGCGAGGTGAACGCGGTTGCGCTCACCGCCCGAGAGAAGGCCAACCTTCTTCTGCTGGTCAGACCCCTTGAAATTGAACGAGCCGACATAGGCACGGCTCGGCATGGTCACCTTGCCGAGTTCCACGATATCGGTGCCGCCGGAGATTTCTTCCCAGACCGTTTTGTTCGGATCGAGCGCATCGCGGCTCTGGTCGACATAGCCCATGACCACCGTCTCGCCGATCTTGAGCGTGCCGCTATCGGGCTTCTCCTGCCCGGTGAGCATGCGGAACAGCGTCGTCTTGCCGGCGCCGTTCGGACCGATCACGCCAACAATGCCGCCGGGCGGCAGCTTGAAGGAAAGATCGTCGATCAAGAGCCGGTCGCCGAAGCCCTTGGAGATATGCTCGGCCTCATAGACGTTGCCGCCGAGCCGCGGTCCCGCCGGAATGACGATCTGTGCCTTGCCTTCCTGCTGCTTGCCGGCTTCGGCGAGCAATTCGTCATAGGCGTTGATACGCGCCTTGGACTTCGCCTGCCGCGCCTTGGGGCTCTGGCGTATCCATTCGAGTTCGCGGGCGAGCGTCCGCTGCTTTGCCTCTTCCTGACGGCCTTCCTGCTCGAGCCGCTTTTCCTTCTGTTCGAGCCAGGAGGAATAATTGCCCTCGTAGGGAATGCCCGAACCGCGATCGAGTTCGAGAATCCAGCCGGTCACATTGTCGAGGAAGTAGCGGTCATGGGTAACCATGACGACAGTGCCCGAATATTCCTTCAGATAGTTCTGCAGCCAGGCGATGGACTCCGCATCGAGATGGTTCGTCGGTTCGTCGAGCAGCAGCAGGTCGGGCGAGGCAAGCAGCAGACGGCACAGCGCCACGCGGCGCTTCTCGCCGCCCGAGAGCTTGCCGACG
>JAJLKS010000562.1:0-2148 GCA_033838765.1 Alphaproteobacteria bacterium | reverse complement strand
AGGTACGGCGCTCCCAGAGGAGGCGTGCCAGCCGGGTCTGCTGTGCTTCGGTGTTCAGGAGCCGGACATAGGCGGCGAGAATATCCTTCTGCCGGGAGGCGGAGAAGTCGGTTTCGACCCAGGCGCGGCGGATCCACTCCGCGCCCTCGCTTGCCCGCCCCAGTTCGATGAGCGCCTTGCCATAGCGGATGCGGCCTTCGCCCGTTTGCGGGTCATTGGCCGAGAACCACTCGACGACATCCTCATTCGTCATGGGATAGGAGAGGAGAGCCCGCTCCGCCCGCAGATTGAGCGTCTCCATGCGCGGCCAGCCCGGATTTGCGTCCGTGAAGGCGACGATTTCGGAAAAGGTCGCGGTGCTGTTGTCGGAGATGAGGCGGGACCAGGTGACGAGCTTTACCGCTGCCGGTTCCGTGACCTGCGACAGATGCCGGCTTGCGGCAATCCAGTTGCCACGGTCGGATTCCGCGAATGCGGAGCGCAGTGCACCGAGTTGCGCGGCGCTGAGGCCCGAATAGGCACCCGCCTGGGCGGCGCGTGCGGGCGCCGCCGCTGCCGGTGCCGCCACCGATCCGTCGGGCCGTTCAAGGGGAACGGTCGATGCGACCGAGCCCGCAGATGCGGCGGCGAGCGCCGCGAGGGAAAGAGCCGCAACCCGTAGACGCTTCACCGAGGACTTAGCCATCGACGTGCTTTACCTGACCAATATGAGCCGAATCTCACCTGCGCTGCGGCCATCTGGGGGAGCCGGGCGTGGTGCCTCTGACGGTATGGCGGCACTGCCTCAGCCTGCCATTCAGTCATTTATTTGAGACTAATCGCGGGGCACCCTGCGCCGCAACTGGAACCGGAGGAGGGAACCGGCTGATTTCTTGCCGGGTCCGGTACTTGCGGTTATGTTGCGCGCCTTCGGGAAGCGCCCGAATTGAGCCCCCGGCAAGGTTAATGCGGGGTAACGGAGCCAAAGCCATGTTCAAGGGATCGTTCACTGCACTCATTACGCCGTTCAAGGGCGGCAAGGTGGATGAGGCTGCGTTCGTGAAACTTGTGGAATGGCAGATCGAACAGGGTACACATGGCCTTGTTCCCTGCGGCACTACGGGCGAGTCCCCGACGCTTTCGCATGACGAGCACAAGCGCGTCGTGAAGCTCTGCATCGAGACGGCGCGCGGGCGCGTTCCGGTGATCGCCGGTGCCGGATCGAACAATACGGTCGAGGCGATCGAGCTGACGGCCTTCGCCAAGGAAGCGGGCGCGGATGCCGTCCTCAGCGTGACCGGCTACTACAACAAGCCGTCGCAGGAAGGCATCTACCAGCACTTCAAGGCGGTGAACGATGCCGTCGATATCCCGATCATTCTCTACAACATTCCGGCCCGTACCATCGTCGACATCTCGCTTGAAACGATGACCCGTCTTTTCGAGTTGAAGAACGTGGTCGGCGTGAAAGACGCAACGGCGAATATCGCCCGTGTCAGTCTGCAGCGTCTGGCGATGGGGCCCGAGTTCTGCCAGCTTTCCGGCGAGGACGCGACCGCGCTTGCCTTCAATGCGCATGGCGGCGTCGGCTGCATTTCGGTGACCGCGAATATCGCGCCGAAGCTTTGCGCCGAGTTCCAGGAAGCGACGCTTGCCGGCGATTTCGCCAAGGCGCTCCAGATTCAGGATCGGCTCATGCCGCTCCACAACTCGCTCTTCATCGACCCCAATCCGGCGCCGGTAAAGTATGGCGCAAGCCTGCTGGGCCTTTGCGAAAATGAAATCAGGCTTCCGCTGGTAACGGCGAGCGCCCCCGTGCAGGACAAGGTGCGGGACGCGATGCGGAGCGCCGGCCTCCTCAACTGAGGGGCGGGAAGGAAACAGGCGGGCCATGTCCTCCAAAAGCGGCGGCGCCAAACGGAAGCCCGGTGACGGCAGCAAGATCATTGCCGACAACCGCAAGGCGCGCTTCAACTACAGCATAACCGAGACGTTCGAGGCGGGTATCGAGCTCAAGGGCAGCGAGGTGAAATCGCTGCGCACGGGCCAGGGCAGTCTCAACGAAGCCTATGCCCATGCGACGAAGGATGGCGAGATCATGCTGGTCAACGCCTACATCCCCGTCTATCTGCAGGCCAACCGGTTCAACCACGAGACGCGGCGGCCGCG
>JAJLKS010000561.1:0-6199 GCA_033838765.1 Alphaproteobacteria bacterium | reverse complement strand
CGGAGTCAGAGTCCGCTGTCCTACCGTTAGACGATCCCCCAATGGCGTGAGGCACATCCGGGGAGTTTTGCCGGTTCCGGCTCGACTCACGGGCGCTCCGGGCCTTGGTTGAGCGCGAAACTAGTCGCAGGGCTCGCCTTCGTCAACTCTTTGGGGCGGTGGCGTGCCGCTCCCCGTCCTTTACCCCGCGGCTCAGCCTGCTACACTTCTACCAACTGAAAAATCAAGGGAATCCGGTGCGGAGCGCGGCCAACAGGCCTTGGCGCTTCCCGGGTGGGATTAAGTGCACCAGCAAGGTGACGGCGGCACCGGCGCCCCCGAAAGGGCTCCCGCCGCCAATCAGGGGCCATCAGTGCGCCCGCAGGCCACCTCCGGCCCTTCCGGCAAGGCGGAAGGCGCGGAGCCGCATGGCGAGGGCGCCGGCCAGAAGAGGTCAGGCAAGCCTCGCCGCCGCCGTGGCCGTCGCGGCAAGGGCGGCGGTCGTGCCGGGCAGGCAGCACCAGCGCAGAAGCCGGTATCCGGCAAGCCGCAAAAGCCCGGGGCGTCCGGTCCCGCCGCCCGCCATATATCCCGCGAAGACAAGCTCTATGCTGCGCTCGATCTCGGCACAAACAATTGCCGGCTTCTGGTCGCGCGCCGCGCTCCGGAGGGCTTCAAGGTGGTCGATGCCTATTCGCGGATCGTCCGTCTGGGCGAGGGCCTTGCGACAACAGGCGCGCTTGGCGAGGCGGCCATGACCCGCGCGATCGACGCGCTCAATATCTGCGCCGAAAAGATGAAGCGCCGAGGCGTGAACCGCGCCCGAACCATAGCCACCGCCGCCTGCCGTACGGCGGTGAACGGCCACGACTTCATTGCCCGCGTGAAGCGCGAGACCGGCCTTTCGCTCGAAATCGTTTCGACCGAGGATGAGGCTCGTCTCGCCGTCGCGGGTTGCGCGCCGCTGCTCGATGCCGAATGCGCATCCGCCCTCGTCTTCGACATTGGCGGCGGTTCGACCGAGCTCATCTGGGTCAGGCTCGAGAACAATGGCAGAGGCAGGTGCCGCCCGGTGATCGGCGACTGGATATCCTTGCCCTGCGGCGTCGTGACCCTTGCCGAGCGGTATGGCGGCGTCGATGTGCCGGCCGATGTCTATGGCAGCATGGTGCGCGAAGTAGCGGGTCATCTGTCGCCATTCCTCGGCCGCCTGCGCGAGGAGCGCGACAGCCGCCGCCCGTTCCATCTGCTCGGCACATCTGGAACGGTGACGACGATTGCGGGCGTTCATCTCGGCCTTGAGCGGTATGACCGCTCGCGGGTCGACGGCATCTGGATTTCACCGGCGGAAGTGCATCGCGTCACGCGCTCGCTTCTCGATATGGACTACAGTGAGCGCGCCGCCCATCCCTGCGTCGGGCAGGAGAGGGCGGATCTTGTGCTCGCGGGCTGCGCCATATTCGAGGCGATCGCCGATGCCTGGCCGGCCGAGCGGCTTCGCGTAGCCGACCGGGGGCTGCGCGAAGGCATTCTCATGTCGCTCATGGACGCGGATGCGAACCGGCGCAGGCGCCGCCGCCGCAATAAATCGAAACGCGGCGCGCCCCGCGCGGAGGCAAGCGCATAATGGCCAAGGGCCCGAAAAAGACTGGTGGCAGCAGCACGAGCAAAAGCTCGATCTCGGGCAGTGCCCGCGCCATGAAGGTCAGGGTTAAGACCGCCCGCAAACGCAGCAACTCGTCCGCCCGCTGGCTGGAGCGGCAATTGAACGACCCTTATGTCCATGCCGCGAAGCGGGAGGGTTTCCGGTCCCGCGCCGCCTTCAAGCTGATGGAGATCGACGACCGCTACCACCTGCTGAAGCCCGGCGCGCGCGTGGTCGATCTCGGCTGTGCGCCCGGAGGCTGGTGCCAGGTGGCGGCAAAGCGCGTGAAGTCGGATGGACCTTCGGCGCGCGCTGGCCGCGTCATCGGCATCGACTATCTGGAAACCGAGCCCGTCCCCGGTGCGGTCATCCTCCAGATGGATTTTCTGGACGAGGGCGCGGACGACCGTGTGAAGGAGGCACTCGACGGCGAGGCCGATGTCGTCCTCTCCGACATGGCCGCGCCCACGACCGGCCACAAGCAGACCGACCATCTGAGGATCATGCATCTCTGCGAGGTTGCCGCGCAGTTCGCGATCGAGGTGCTTGCGCCCGGTGGTTCCTTTCTTGCCAAGGTCTTGCGGGGCGGAACGGAGAACGAGCTTCTGACCCTCCTCAAGCAGCACTTCAACACGGTCCGGCATGTGAAGCCCGAGGCTAGCCGGGCCGATTCGGCGGAGATGTATGTGCTTGCTCAAGGCTTTAAGGGGCGTCCTGAAAGTGAGAACGAAGAGGCGCTGTGAAAATTTTGCGGCCGCGTCATCGTGCCCTTTGCATTCCCGCATATAGGTGTTAAAAGCCAGCGCCAACACACGATAGGGTGGCCGCAAGCATTCGGCCCAGGAGGTTGGCAGTATGATCCGTGAAGCGCTGACGTTTGATGACGTCCTTTTGTTGCCCGCCGCTTCCACGGTCCTGCCCAGTCAGGCAGATACAAGAACCCGCCTGACGCAATCGATCAGCCTCGGCATCCCGATCATCTCCGCAGCCATGGATACGGTCACCGAAGCGCGCCTTGCCATTGCAATGGCGCAGGCCGGCGGCATCGGCGTCCTCCACCGCAACATGTCGCCCGAGGCGCAGGCCGAGCAGGTCCGCCAGGTCAAGAAGTTCGAGAGCGGCATGGTGGTGAACCCGGTCACCATCGGCCCGGACGCCACGCTGGCCGACGCGCTTTCCGAAATGCAGCGCCACGGCATTTCCGGCATCCCGGTCGTCGAGCCCGGCACGAACAAGCTTGTCGGCATTCTGACGAACCGCGACGTCCGCTTCGCCAGCAACCCGGCAGAGCCTGTCCGCAACCTGATGACGAAGGAAAATCTCGTCACGGTCGCAGACGGCGTCAGCCAGGAAGAAGCGAAGCGCCTCCTTCACCGCCATCGCATCGAGAAGCTCCTCGTCGTGGACGATGCCTATCGCTGCATCGGGCTTATCACAGTGAAGGACATCGAAAAGGCGCAGCTTCACCCGAATGCCGCAAAGGACGAGCAGGGCCGCCTCCGCGTTGCCGCGGCAACCACGGTCGGCGATGAAGGCTTCGCCCGCTCCGAGGCGCTGATGGCGGCGGGCGCGGACGTGGTCGTGGTCGACACGGCACATGGCCATTCTGCCCGTGTCTCGGAAGCCGTGCAGCGGATCAAGAAGCTCTCGAACAAGACGCAGGTCATCGCCGGCAATGTCGCGACCGCCGACGCGGCAAAGGCGCTGATCGATGCAGGTGCCGATGCAATCAAGGTCGGCATCGGACCCGGCTCCATCTGCACCACGCGCATCGTTGCGGGCGTCGGCGTACCGCAGCTCACCGCCATCATGGACGTGGTGGAAGCCGCGCGCAAAAGCGATATCCCCGTCATTGCCGATGGCGGCATCAAGTTCTCGGGCGACCTGGCGAAGGCGATTGCGGCCGGCGCGGATTGCGCCATGCTCGGCTCGCTCTTTGCCGGCACGGAAGAAAGCCCGGGCGAGGTCTTCCTCTTCCAGGGCCGCTCCTACAAGGCCTATCGCGGCATGGGCGCCGTCGGTGCAATGGCTGTCGGTTCCGCCGACCGCTATTTCCAGCAGGACGTGAAGGATTCGCTGAAGCTCGTTCCCGAAGGCATTGAAGGACAAGTGCCTTACAAGGGGCCGGTCGGCACCGTGATCCACCAGCTTGTCGGCGGCCTGCGCGCAGCGATGGGCTATACGGGCAATGCCACCGTGAAGGAGTTTCAGGAGAAGGCGGAATTCGTCCGCATCTCGTCCGCGAGCCTTCGCGAAAGCCATGTCCATGATGTGACGATCACGCGCGAAGCGCCGAACTATCCCGGCGGTGGAAGCTGATCGCGCCGCGCAGACCGGGTGACGTGAAATGACACCCGGCGCACGTCTGCAATCCGCCATCGAAATTCTGGACGAGATTTTCAGGACCGGCCGCCCGGCGGATCGCGTTTTCGATGCCTGGTCGCGCTCGAGCCGTTTTGCCGGCTCGAAAGACCGCACAGCCGTCAGCGACATCGTCTTCACCGTGCTCCGCCGCCGGGCGGAGCTTGCCGCCGCCTGCGGCAGCGATGAGGCGCGCCTGCTCGCGCTCACCTCTCTCCGCCTCGTAGAAGGCAAATCGCTTGCCGAAATCGAGGCGCTGACGGATGGCAACCGCCATGCCCCCGCGTCTTTGACGGGCGAGGAGAGGGCGGCCCTCGATGCCGCCTCATTGCCCGGCGCCGGTGCGCCTCAACATGCCCGCTTCAACTATCCCGAATTTCTGCATGCCGAACTGGAACGCGCATTCGGCTCCCGGCTCGAAGCGGAAATGGCCGCGCTGCTCGACCGCGCCCCGACCGACATTCGCGTCAACACGCTGAAGGCCACACGCGACAAGGCGCTCGCTGCGCTTTCCGAGGCGGGCATCGCGGCGGAACCCTGTACCCGTTCGCCCTGGGGCATCCGCCTTCTCGCCCGCGCCAACCTGCCGGGCCTCGCGCTCTTCCGCGATGGCGCCATTGAAATCCAGGATGAAGGTTCGCAGCTTGCCTGCCTCCTGTCGGGAGTAAAGGCCGGCGAACAGGTGGTGGACCTCTGTGCGGGCGGGGGCGGCAAGTCGCTCGCGCTTGCCGCCATGATGGGCAATCGCGGCCAGATCTATGCCTGCGACATCGATGGCCGGCGTCTCGGCGGTCTTGTCCCTCGCGCCGAGCGCGCGGGCATCCGTAATCTGCAGACCCGCGTGCTTGCGTCCTTCCGGCCGGGCGAGGCGGATGCAAGTTTCGCAGACCTCGAAGCCCGGGCCGATTGCGTTCTTGTCGATGCGCCCTGCAGCGGCACGGGCGCCTGGCGCCGCAGCCCGGATGCGCGCTGGCGGCTGACGCCGGAGATGATCGAAGGTTACTGCGCCGCGCAGGACGAAGTGCTTGCCCGCGGCGCGCGCCTTGTCCGGTCCGGCGGCCGGCTAGTCTATGTCACCTGCTCGCTGCTTCCCTCCGAAAACGAAGATCGCATCGCAGCCTTCACCGCCGCGAATCCGGGATTCGTGCAGGAGGATTGGCAGGCGCATTGGCCGGAAGCCCTCCCGTCGCTCCCTGCTCCCGCGGGCGGCAGCCTCCGCTTGAGCCCCGTAACGGCGGGAACCGACGGCTTTTTCATTGCCGTTCTGCGCCGCGAGGGCAGCTCATGATGCACTGCGGCAACAGGCTTGACGGGTCCCGGGAAGGATGGTCTACCGGACATTCCTCTTCCGACGGGCCTGGATGGATGGCGGCCGAATTCTCCCGGAAAATCGCTCTTTTTGCACTGCTTGCCCTAGGCTTGATGGTCTTGGGGACTGCCGCGCCCGCCGCCGCGAAATCCGTCGATGCTGCTTCGGCCCGCGCCTCGCTTTCGCTGGCCGCCAAGGGCGCTGCGGCGCTGGAACGCGGTGACGTCCTCGCTGCCCAGCGCCTCTATGAAACGGCAATCGTGGCGAACCCGGCAAATGCCGCCGCATTCACCGGCCTCGGCGCGGCGCATGAAGCCCGCGGCCACCCGAAACTGGCCCGAAAATATTACGAACTTGCCCTGTCGATCGAGCCTTCGGACATCGCTGCCCTGAACCGGCTTGCGAGGCTCGACCTGAAGGAAGGCGACCGCGCCGCCGCCACCGAAGGCTTGCGCAAGCTCCGCGCCTATTGCGCTGCCTGTGCCGAAACGCAGGCGCTTTCGAGCGACCTTGGCCTCGGGCCGCAAGATCCCATTCCCGCTCCAACCGATCCGTAGACGGAACATGACCGAAGACCGCATCCTCATCATCGATTTCGGCAGCCAGGTAACGCAGCTCATCGCACGCCGCGTCCGCGAAAGCGGCGTCTATTGCGAGATCGTTCCTTTCAACAAGGTGGATGAAATCTGGGAGAGCTTCGGCGCCAGAGGCGTCATCCTTTCCGGCAGCCCTTCAAGCGTGAGCCGCGATAACAGCCCCCGTGCTCCGCAATATGTCTTCGAGGCGGGGCTTCCAGTCCTCGGTATCTGCTACGGCCAGCAGACCATGACGCTGCAGCTGGGCGGTAAGGTCGAAGGCCATGACGAGCGCGAATTCGGCCGCGCCTCCATCGAAGTGATCGAGGA
>JAJLKS010000560.1:0-3534 GCA_033838765.1 Alphaproteobacteria bacterium | reverse complement strand
AGGGTCGGCGAGGCGAAGTTTCACGAACCAGCCATCGCCCATCGCGTCTTCGTTCACACCGGCGGGTGTGGCCTCGATCTCGCCATTCACATCGATCACTTCGCCGCTCACGGGCGAATAGACTTCGCTCGCGGCCTTCACGCTCTCGACAACGGCGGCTTCGTCACCCGCCGAGAGTTCCTTGCCGACTTCGGGCAGTTCGACGAAGACGACGTCGCCAAGCTGCTCCTGCGCATAGTCCGTGATGCCGATGGTCGCGATGTCGCCGTCGACACGCACCCATTCATGCTGATCCGTAAAACGAATGTCGCTCATGACTTTCCCCTGATCCTCTTTGATCCGCCGTGTTTGCTAATTGGCAGGCTTGTGAAAACGCTTCTTTACGAAAGGCATTGATGCGACCTTCGCCGGGCGGCCCTTGCCGCGCACCATCAGTTCGACGGCCGTGTCGACCGTGGCGGAAGCCGCATCGACATAGCCCATGGCGATCGGTCCGCCGAGGCTCGGTCCATAGCCCCCGCTCGTCACCTTGCCGATGATGCGGCCCGAGGCATCCGTGATTTCCGTACCCTCTCGCGCCGGTGCCTTGCCTTCGGGCAGCAGGCCGACGCGCTTGCGCGTAGCACCGTTCGCGATCTGGTCGAGAATGATCTTCGCGCCGGGGAAGTTCGCTTCCTCGCGGCGGCGCTTGGCGATCGTCCAGATCAGCGCGCCTTCGACAGGCGTCGTCGTCTCGTCGATGTCATGGCCATACAGGCAGAGCCCGGCTTCGAGACGGAGGGAATCTCGCGCCCCGAGACCGATGGGCTTCACTTCCGCTTCTGCGAGAAGTTTTTTCGTCAGCGCCACGGCTTCCGCCTCCGGCACCGAAATCTCGTAACCGTCTTCGCCGGTATAACCCGAGCGGCTGACCATGCAGGGAATGCCCGCAACATTCATGTCCACACCGGTCATGAAGGCCTGCGCAGCCGCGTCCGGGGCGAAACGGGCGAAGACGTCCGCCGCTTTCGGGCCCTGCAGCGCGATCAGCGCGCGCTCGGGCAGGCGCTGAAGCGTCACACCGGCAGGCAGATGCTTTTCGATATGTGCGAAGTCGGCATCCTTGCAGGCCGCATTCACAACGAGAAACAGCACGCCGTCCCTGGCCGTCCGCGTCACCATGAGATCGTCGAGGATGCCGCCCTTTTCGTTCAGCAGCAGGGTGTAGCGGATCGCGCCGGGGGCGAGGTCGCGAATATCGCCGGGCACCAGCGCCTCAATGGCGTCCGAGACGGCGGCGTGGTCCGGCCCCTCCAGGAAGGCCTGTCCCATATGCGACACGTCAAACAGCCCTGCTGCATCGCGCGTATGCAGATGCTCGGCAAGCACGCCCGCCGGATATTGCACCGGCATGTCATAGCCCGCGAAGGGAACCATCTTTGCGCCCAGCTCCACATGGAGGGCATGAAGCGGCGTGGTCTTGAGAGAGTCCGTCATCGGGCTTCCAGGTTCCGTCCCGTTGGGACATTGCGAATCGAGATGGCGGCTGCCCAGCGGATTTCTCCACCTGCAGCGCCCCACTCTGTCGCTTAAACCTGAGAGATTTCGCGCCGGGCAGAACCCGTCACTTACGCCCGTCGGTGAGGACGGACATTCGGGTCCGGCCTGCTTTCCAGAGATTCATCCCCCTGCGGTCCTTTTGCCTGAGAGTTTCCGGGGCGGTTGCTCCTTCGGCGCCGGATATGGCCCAAAGGGCCGGGTTCCGGTCTCTCCCGCAGAGTTCGTCTGTGTAGGGGCGATAATATGGCCCGGCCCGCAAGAGTCAAACGAGATACCTTGCGAAAGGCCGGAAAACCGCCGATTTCCGGGGATAAAAGCCTAGCGGATCGGGGTATAGGGGACCGTCCGGTTATATTCGAGCTGCTGGGCGGTGAGCTGGAAACCGATCAGGATCTGGTAGATGCGGCCATCCGCCTGCCCGCCATAGGGAATCACGGTTCCGTCGATATTCTGCACGAAACGCATCCGATTCATGCCCGGCTCGAAAGTCACCGGCACCTGATAGATCTTCTTGTTATCGAAGACGTCGAAGCGGCGCGTCACGGCGACAAAGGTGTCCAGCACGAGGTCGCGGGAGGTCGCGGCCGGCCCGAGTTCGGCAATGCCCTCGAAGGCGATATCGACAGTTATGGTCGAATCGCCGGTGTTGTATTCGCATTTCGAGACGACGCGGCCGAATTCCGCCTTTGCCATCACATCCGTGAGGTCCGTGCCTGCACCGCGGACCAGCGTGATGTGATCCGCGCCCTGAAGCACGCCAACCGACGGGCAGGGAAACTGCGTCGTGCCGCCTTGCTCCGTGCTGCTGCCGAACATGCCGCCGATGGAACCGCAGCCCGCCAGCGCAAGCGCGGCGACCGTTGCGATAACAGGTGCGATGCCCGTGCGGAGACGGGAACGGAAATTCGGCAGGCGGCGTAGCTCGGTCGGAAGCGTCATATGGATCACTCGATCTGTTGGCTGGGCGGGGCCTCCCTGTGACGGCAGGCTTTCTTGACTTTCCTTCGGCAGACCCCTCTATTACCGGGCGTGGATGGCCCCTAAAGCCTTGCGATTCATAGGGTTAGGCAAGGCAGGCAGGCCCCCGGCGGCGCCGAAACTCTAACGGAGCGGGCCCAGACTCACAAGCTGGACAAGCGGCTCTCCATTGCCCGCGAGCGAATGACATGAGCGAGACACAGGCCCAGACAGGGGCTAAACCCCCTCTTACGCTGTTGCTGGCAAGCCCTCGTGGTTTTTGCGCGGGCGTGGACCGGGCGATCCAGATCGTCGAGCTTGCCATCGAGAAATTCGGTCCGCCCGTCTATGTACGCCACGAGATCGTGCATAACCGTTATGTCGTCGAAGAACTGGAGCGCAAGGGCGCCGTCTTCGTCGAAGAGCTGGACGAAGTGCCGCAAGGCGCGAAGGTCATCTTCTCAGCACATGGCGTTCCGAAATCCGTGCCGCAGGATGCGAAGGCGCGCGAGCTGTTCTATCTCGATGCCACCTGTCCGCTTGTTTCCAAGGTGCATGTCGAGGCGGAGCGGCTTCATGCCCGCGGCCTCGAGATCCTGCTGATCGGCCATGCAGGGCATCCGGAAGTGATCGGCCCCATGGGCCAACTACCGGACGGGGCAGTGAAACTGATTGAGACGGTGGCAGATGCTGAGGCGTTCCAGCCCGCCGACCCCGATAAGCTCGCCTTTGTGACGCAGACCACGCTTTCCGTCGACGATACGGCGGAGATTGTCGCCGTGCTGCGCCGCCGCTTCCCCGCCATCGCGGGGCCGCACAAGGAAGACATCTGCTACGCAACGACAAACCGGCAGGAAGCGGTGAAGGCCATTGCGCCGCGGGCTGAGGCCGTCCTCGTCATCGGCGCGCCGAATTCATCGAATTCGATGCGGCTTGTCGAAGTCGCCGAGCGCGCGGGCTGCCGCTATGCGGCGCTGGTGCAGCGCGCGAGCGATATCGACTGGGCGGCACTTGGCGAGGTGAAATGCTTGGGCCTGA
>JAJLKS010000559.1:0-2719 GCA_033838765.1 Alphaproteobacteria bacterium | reverse complement strand
TGTTCGCATTCTTGGAATCTTCAGTTCCGTCAACCGCAAGTATCGTCGGTTGCGGGCCCCCGCAACCAGATTGAAAAAGCCCACCGGATGTCCGGTGGGCTTTTTTCGTTTCTGATTTCGTTTCCGCCGGTCCGTCCTGCTTGCGATCGGCAGATAAAAAGAACAGCCCCACCGGGTTTCCGGTGGGGCTTTTGCGTTCCGGCATCTTGTTCGTCCGCGGCCGGTGCAACTCTCAGAAAAAGGCTGCGTCGAGATCGTCATCTGCGGCCGTTGCCGCCGGGCCGGCGGAGGCCACAGGCGGGGCGAAGACGAGGCCGTGAATCTGGCGCTCGCGGGCCATCGTATAGGCCGCATAGAGCTTGTCCGCGAGGTCCAGCAGCTCCTCCGAAGGCTCCTCGATGTCGCCGTCCGGCCCCGGCAGGCTCGCGGCATGGTCTTCGATATCGCGGGCGCATCCGGCAAGCACGGGCCCAATGTCCCGCGTGAAATCGAGCCCCGAGACATCGCGCGTGACATCGCGCGCGATGCCGTCGCCGCGTTCGGCGAGCAGGCCGAGGTCGCGCGAGATCTTGCCCCCCGCCTCGGAAATCGAGGCGAGCGCCCTGTCAAGCTGCTCTCCAAGGCCGGAGCTCGTCTCGCCATTCGAGACAAGGGCGGTAGACTTTTCCTCGAGCGCCCGCAGCGTCGCAAGCAGCCGCCCGGACACGACTTCCATCTGCCCTGCAATCGCCCGCAGTTCCGTCGCGACCACATTGATCGGCTTGCCCGCCTCGCCCATGCGGCTGCAGCGCAGGCTGGTATTGATCGCCATATGCTGGATCTTCGTCTCGATCGCCTGGATGTGGTCGACCGACAGGGCGAGGTCGCGCGCCGTCGAGCCCGTGGCGTCGCAGACCGATTGCAGGCGTTCCGCCGTGCTTTCCACCTGGGAGACAAGCTGCCTCGCCCTGGTGACGCTGCCCTCAAGGGCGCCCAGAAACCCTTCGCCGCCGGCTGAGGCGCTGCCGCGAGCCGTCTTGCCCAGGACGAGCAGTTCCTTGGTGTCCGCCGCAAGGCCCGAGAGGCTCGCCATGACGGTATTGCACCCGTCCTGAAACTCGGTCAGGAGGTCGTCCGTCTGAAGCGCGAGAAGCCGCAGATAAAGCGACATTTCGGCCGGGGCGAGCGTCTTTTCCGCCGCGCCGTCGCGCAGTAGCGCAAGCCCGGTCTGCACATGTTCCACGCGCTGACGCGTGATGTCGCCGACCTGCAATGCGGAGAGCGCGCGGCCCATTTTCGACTGGATGCCGCGAACCAGTGCCGTGAGTTCGCCCGCCACGCCCCGGATCCGGGCATGGTACTCGCCAAAGCGGGTGGCATCTCCCGTCAGCGCGGCCGCAAGGCCGGGCACGACCTGCTTGTAGGCCGTATCGACCTCGGCGTTTGCCGCGGAGGCGGACAGGATGCCGCCGCAAACGCATTCCAGCGTGCCCTGGAACCGGTCGGCCTGCCGCCGTGCCTCGTTGATTTCCCCCAGCATCTCATTTGCAAACGCATCGAAGCCCTCCGCCCCCGCACCCGTCACCTTCACGGTCGTGGTGAAGGAGCGCAGGAAACGGATGATGACGAGCATTTCGTCCACCTGCTCTGTCATCGCATTCGTGATTTCCGTGAGACTGGCCAGCTCGGCGCGGCGTCTTGCATGCGCCTCGGGCAGGGCGAGGAGGTTCCGGGCCGTCTCGCCGAGATCGGCAATCGTCATGTCGACGCGCGACCGGTCCATGGCCTTCATCACATCCTCGAGCGTCGCCACCATCCGGCCCACGCTCTGGATGGTCGTGGCCAGCACATCGCCTCCTTCGAGAAACCGCTCCTCAAGCCTGCTGCGGGCTTCTTCAAGGCGCGCTGCGATATCGAGCGTCAAGTCGATGCCCCTGCATTCGGCGTTCTCTGTCACTTGCATATCCCCGCTCTGGCTTTTCGTCGTTCGAAACAGGCACCAACTAGAACATGTGGAGTGCAAACAATCCGCTAAGTGCCGCTCTCCGATCTGCGAGAGTGCCCGATGCGGGCCGCGCATTTTGTCGCAGTGATTCTGCACACGGAGAAAATGGGGCGTAAAAATCGCCTCTGCTTCAGCGACTTGAAGAAGACTTGTCGGGGTGGCGACAGTTTCCATCCGTGTCCGGACGTATGAGTTTAACTCCATTTTTATGCGCCGGGCCGCGTAGTGCCTCCATCGAAATTGATCCGGGCGACCGAGCCGTATCTTCATCCGGATCCGAGGGGGCTGCATGACGACCGCACAGATATCATCCGAAGTCCTTGAACTTGTCGGCCAGTTGACAATTCGCCGCGCGCCGGAAATCGCGCAGCAGATGGCCGGCGCGCTTACGCGCGGCAATCTCACCTTATCGGTTACCGCGGATAGCGATGTCGATGTCAGCTTCATCCAGCTGCTTGCATCGGCGCAGAAGAGCGCTGCCGCCTCGGGGCGCAGCGTAAGGCTCGCTGAAGCTCCTTCCGGCGCCTTTCACGATGCGCTTTCGCGCGGTGGATTTCTTGAAACCGGGCTCGCGGCCCTTTGGAACGAAAAGGAGGGCGCGGCGTGAGCGCTTCTATCCTGACGGTGGACGATTCCGCCAGCATTCGCATGACGATCAAGCTCGCTCTCAGCGACGCCGGTTACAGCGTCGACGAAGCCGAGAACGGTGCTGCCGGTATCGACAAGGCCAATGGC
>JAJLKS010000558.1:0-1702 GCA_033838765.1 Alphaproteobacteria bacterium | reverse complement strand
GGATGGCAAGCGGTGCCGTCTCGATCGCGCCCGCCGATTTGCCGGATGCGGATATTCCGGCCCTCGTGGCGCAGCGCGCGATCATTCTCGAAGACCTTGCGAGGCTCACAGCCGAAGGCGAACGCGCGCTTTTCCATCTCGTCAATATGGTGCGGGCGGAAGGAGCCTTCCTGCTCATCACCTCGCGCGAGGCGCTGGCGCGCCTGCCGCTTGCGCTGCCCGACCTCACATCGCGTCTCAAGGCCGCGCCGCAGGTGGAACTCGGGGCCCCGGACGATGCCTTGCTTGCAGGCATATTGGTGAAGCTCTTCGATGATCGTCAGCTTCGCGTCACGCCTGCCGTCATCGCCTATCTTTCAAGCCGCATCGAACGGTCCGTCGAGGCGGCGCGGCAGGCGGTCGCGGAACTCGACACGGCTTCGCTGTCGGGCAAGCGTCCGATAACGGTGCCGCTCGCGGCCGAAATTCTCGGCCGGCAGGGCGAGATGCCGCTCTAGTTTCCGCCCATCGCCCAGCCTTCCACAGGGGGGCTGACGTCGTGCTGACCGGATTTCCTGTTTCAGTCATCCGTGCTTTTGGCCTCATGGTCATGACTCGGTCATATCTTTGTCTTAAACTTGAGCGATAGCAGAGACTTAATGCCGTTTTTGCAGAAGTGATCTCATGACCAGCGCACCGCAGAGCCCTGCCGCCATTCCGCCTGCCGAAGAGGCGTCGCTTCCTGTCGTCGTGCGGCAGGAGCCGGTGATCGGCATGGATAGTCCGGAACGCTTCATCAACCGGGAAGCCTCCTGGCTCGCCTTCAACATGCGCGTGCTGGAGGAAGCCCAGAACACGAACCACCCGCTACTGGAGCGGCTGCGTTTCCTCTCCATCTCGGCGTCGAACCTTGACGAGTTCTTCATGGTCCGTGTGGCGGGCCTGCGCGGGCAGGTCGGCGCGGGCGTGACCACGCTCAGCCAGGACGGCTGCACGCCGGCCCAGCAGCTCGATCTCGTCATAACCATGGCGAACGACCTGATGCGCGAGCAGCAGCGCCAATGGGTCGCGTTGCGGGCGGAGATGCGCGAAAACGGCATCGTCGTGCTTGAGCCGGGCGAGGTGACGGCGGATGAGTTCTCCTGGCTCGAAACGCGCTTTCTCGAACAGGTCTTCCCGGTTCTGACACCGCTCGCCATCGACCCGGCACATCCGTTCCCTTTCATTCCCAATCTCGGGTTTGCCCTGGCGCTTCAGCTTCGCCGCATATCGGACGGCAAGCTCATGGACGCGCTCCTGCCCGTGCCGACCCAGGTGGAACGATTCATACGCCTGCCTGCGAGGGACGGGGATAGCGATATCCGTTTTGTCAGCCTCGAAAACATGATCGGCCTTTTCCTCGACCGTCTTTTCCCCGGTTACAAGGTGATCGGGCAGGGCGCGTTCCGCCTGCTGCGCGACAGCGACATCGAAATCGAGGAAGAAGCCGAAGACCTCGTCCGCTATTTCGAAAGCGCATTGAAGCGCCGCCGCCGTGGCAGCGTCATCCGCCTGAAGATCGAGGCGCGCACGCCGGACTCGCTGCGCCAGTTCGTGGTGCATGAGCTCGGCGTCAGCGAGCGCGAGCTTGTGTCGGTCGAGGGCCTGCTCGGCCTCGCCCAGACGAGCCAGTTGATCGTCGATGACCGCCCGGACCTCAAGTTCACGCCCTATAACGCCCGCT
>JAJLKS010000557.1:0-3847 GCA_033838765.1 Alphaproteobacteria bacterium | reverse complement strand
CGCTCACGGGCAAATGGTTTTGCTGCACGGCTTTGTCAAGAAGTCGCAGAAGACGCCGCAGACCGACCTGAAAGTAGCGCACAGGAGACAAAGGAGTATCGGGCGATGAGCAAGAAACATATTGGGTCTTCCTTCGATGTCTTTCTCGAAGAAGAAGGCATTCGGGACGCCGCCCATACACACGCGATCAAGCGCGTCGTCGCATGGCAGATCGAGGAAGCCATGAAAGCGCAGGGCGTATCAAAAGTGGAGATGGCGAAGCGTATGAAAACGAGCCGCGCCCAACTCGACCGGCTGCTCGATCCTGAAAACGACAAGGTGCAGCTCGATACGGTTCAACGTGCTGCAGCGGCTGTCGGAAAGAAATTGCGGCTGGAACTCATATAAACAAAACGGGCGCCGTGTGACCGGCGCCCGCTTCATTTCCAGTTGCGCGCCGGCTCAGAGGCCGAGCACGGCTTTCGCCATGATGTTGCGCTGGACTTCGTTCGAGCCCGCATAGATCGAAGCCTTGCGGAGCGAGAAGTAGTAAGGCGCTGCGGTGAAGGCGCCTTCCGGTCCCACTTCCGGCTCGTTGGTGTCGATCAGCCCGTTCTCAATGGTCGGCTGGGCATAGTCGCCAAGCACTTCCACCATCAGCTGCGAGACTTCCTGCTGCAGCTCCGTGCCGCGGCACTTGAGAAGCGAGCTTTCGGGTCCGACATTTCCGCCGATCGAGAGCGACGAGAAGATGCGCAGTTCGGTAAACTCCATCGCCGTGATCTGACTGCGAAGGTCGGCATAGCGCGCCTTGAAGGCGGGCGTATCGGCGACCGGCGTGCCGTCCACGAGAACCTCCTTCGCCATCTCGCGCACTTCATCGAGCGCGCTGTAAAGGCCCGGCGAATAGGGATTGCCACGCTCGAACTCGAGCAGGTATTTGGCGTAGGTCCAGCCCTTGTTCACTTCACCGATCAGGTTTTCCTTCGGGACCTTCACATCCTGGAAGAAGACCTGATTGACCTCCTGGTTCGGCGCGGATGTCGCATCAAGGCAGATGATCGGGTCGACCTTGATGCCCGGCGTCTTCATGTCGATCAGCAGGAAAGAGATGCCTTCCTGCGGCTTTCCCTCGTTGGAGGTGCGGACAAGACAGAAAATCCAGTCCGCCCACTGCGCGACGGAGGTCCAGATCTTCGAACCGTTGACGAGGAAATGGTCGCCCATGTCCTCCGCCTTGGTCTTCAGCGAGGCGAGGTCCGAGCCCGAGCCCGGCTCCGAATAGCCCTGGCACCAGAGCACATTCGTTTCAAGGATATCGGGCAGGAAGCGCTTCTTCTGTTCTTCGGTGCCGAATTTCATGATGACGGGCGCCACCATGGTCGGGCCGAAGGGGATGGTGTGCGGCACGCCGGCACGGCCCATCTCCACATTGAAGATGTACTTCTGGGACTGGGTGAAGCCCGGCCCGCCATATTCCTGCGGCCAGTTGGGCGCCAGCCAGCCCTTCTTGGCCAGCGACTTCTGCCACTGGATATGGGCTTCCTTGGTGATGTAGCCGTGTTTCGAACGGGCATGCAGACGGCGCATTTCGGCCGTGTAGTGCTCGTCGATGAACTGGCGGACTTCCTGACGGAAGGCCTCGTCTTCCTTGCTGAATGCGAGATCCATGTGCGCTTTCCGTTGTGGATTACTCGACCTTGTCGAGGAACTGAAGCGTGGGGGCACCGCCGAGAACGCCGCCAAGGGCGGGACCGGCAGCACGGAAATAGTCCGTCTTGCCATGAGCGTCCAGGTCGGCCTGCGTGGCGTACTGCTCCATGACGATGTAGGTCGAAGGGTCGGATTTCGACTTGAAGAAGTCGTACTGCAGGCAGCCCTTCTCGTTCGCCTTCACCTTGGTGCGGAGGTCGCCGAAGATTTTCTCGAATTCCGCTTCCTTGCCGGCCTGGACCGGAAGAGTGGCGACGATACCGATGATGCTCATGTTTCGCTCCCGTGTTCGAAGGGCCCTCGGCCCATTATTGATATGTTGCGGGGGACTTTAGGGGCAAAGCGCCCCCGCTTCAATGCGCAGCGGACCGCCGCCTGTTCGCTGGAGGCGGCGGGGCTGTTCAATTACTGACAGTGGATCATGACCCCTTGTAATTGGGTGCCCGCTTTTCGAAGAAGGCGTCCAGCGCCTCCTTGTGGTCGTCCGTGTGATGAGCCAGCGCCTGCATCGATGCCGACATTTCCATGATGGTGTCGAAGTTGGTGAGCATGCCCTGACGGAGCAACTGCTTCGTCATGCGCAATACGTCAGGTGCCTGATTGCAGATCTTTGCGGCGACCGCCTTTGCCCTGTCCATCAGTTCGGCTGCGGGCACGACTTCGGATACGAGGCCCCAGTCCTTCGCCGTCACGGCATCGATCGTGTCGCCGGTATAGAGAAGCTCGGATGCGCGGGCCATGCCGATGATGCGCGGCAGCAGCCAGGCACCGCCATCGCCGGGTACAAGGCCGATTTTAAGGAACGTCGCACCGAAAATGGCGCTGTCGGCTGCAATGCGCGTATCGGCAAGGCAGGCGACATCGTTGCCGAGGCCGATGGCGGGGCCGTTCACGGCGGCGATGACCGGCACTTCGATGCCCCATACCGATTTCACGATGCGGTGGATGCCGTTGCGGTAGCGCTCGCGGATATGGACGCCGGGGCCGCCGAATCCGTCGCCGCCTTCGCGCATCGCCTTCACATTGCCGCCCGCAGAGAAGGCCTTGCCGGCACCTGTGAGAATCACGCAGCGCACGCCGCGATCCGCATTGATACGGGCGGCGGCTGCGGAGAAGTTCTCCGCATCTTCCGGAGCGCCAAGCGGATTGCGGCTTTCCGGCCGGTTGATGGTCAGCGTCACGACCGGGCCGTCTTTTTCGAAAATCAGCGGATCGCTCATTCCTGAATTGCCTCTCTGTTGTGCATTTCGTTGGCTGCCTTATCGCACAGCCTGCCCGCCCTGCAAAAAGTGCCTGGACGGACCCGGATTATGGCCTCTTAACCATGTCTCGGAAAATCTTATTAAGACTTTTGGCAGAGGCTGTCCTTTGAGGATTCCGGCATGCCGCAAGGGCTGAGCATGCGGAATGAGGCGGGGCCGAAAGGGCAAGACATGGCAGCCGGAAATCTGCGGCAGACAGACGATATGCCGCGCCAGCAGAACTGGCGCGACCTGCCGCTGCTTTTGCTCCCGCGCGGCGCGAGCGGGGAAAAGCTGTCACCCGAGATCAGGCTCGAACAGATGCGGATGCTTGTGGAGGCGCAGAAGCTGCCCCTCCCCTACGCCTTCCCGGCTCTGATGGTGCCCTATGCCTTGTGCTTCAGCGGCCATGTCGCCTGGTACTGGCTCGCCGTGCCGGTCATGCTGATGTTTGCCGCCGCATGGTTCAACCAGAAGACGATGGATGAATTTACCGAAGCGCATCCCGGCAGCGACCGTGTCAGCTACTGGCAAAACCGTTTCGTGCTCTCGGGCGCTTGCTTTGCAACGGCCATGGCATCCACGGCCTATTTCTTCTGGACGCCGGACAGTTACGTGCTGCAGTCCTTCGTCATAACCGCCCTGCTGATCGGGCTCGCGCCGGCCTGCCTCGTCACATCCTGCTATATGCCTGCCTTCTATGCCTCGGTGATCCCCCCGGTCGCCGCGGTATGCGGGCGCATTCTCTCATTCGAAACGGGTCTCCACTTTCTTCTGGCGGCTGTGCTGATCGTGTTCACGATCCTGCTTGCGCAGCTCACTGCGCGGCTCAACAGGATCATGCTGCACACCATCACGCTCCGGGAAGACAAGTCCGGCCTGATCGAACAGCTTTTCAAGGCCAAGCGGGATTC
>JAJLKS010000556.1:0-3313 GCA_033838765.1 Alphaproteobacteria bacterium | reverse complement strand
ACATGGTCGAAGCGGTCGCGGTGTCCGGCTCCATCGGTCAGGGTGACGCCTGCGGCATCGCGCTCGACCCTCGCAACCGGGGTGCCAAGCCGGAGCTGACCGCCGAAACCGTCGAGAATCCGGCGCACATATTCGCGCGAGCCGCCGCTCACCGTCCGCCAGAGCGGGCGGCCCTTGAACCGCATCAACCCGTGGTTGTCGAAGAAGCGCAGAAAGGCAAGCGCCGGAAACTGCTCCACGCGCTCGACCGGCAAGGACCAGATCGCCGCGCACATGGGCAGCAGATGGTCGTCGCGAAGTGCGTCGGAATAGCCCTGCTCGCGCAGGAAATCGCCAAGCGGCTTCTCATCGAGGCCCGACTGCAGCGCAAGATCGGGCGCCGCGCGGTAGAGCTTCAGTATGTCGCCGATCATGCGCCACATGCGCGGGCTGACGATGTTGCGCTTGTCCGCAAAGAGCCCCTGGAGCCCTGCGCCGGAATATTCGAAGCGGCGGCTGCTGCCTGTTTCGAGTGAGGCGGCAAAGGACATGTTGCTCGCCTGCGTCGCGACGCCCAGATGATCGAAGAACGCTGTCAGGTTCGGATAGTTGAGTTCGTTATAGACGATGAACCCGGTATCGACCGGCACAGGGCCCTCGGGGCATTCCGCAATCAGCGTGTTCGAATGGCCGCCCGGGCGCGCCTCCTTGTCGAACAGCACGACATCATGCCGGGTCGAGAGCAGCCAGGCGGCAGAGAGACCCGAAATCCCGGTGCCGACGACAGCGATCCTCAGCCGTCCTCCACTGCGAGAGGTTTCGGCGTGAACGGCATTGCGGTCGTCGAATGGCGACATGTTTTTCCCCGGTAACGGAAATCGCTGATTTACCACTTGCCTACGCGGCGCACCCTTACGCGGATCACCGGTCGCCGCTGCGGCACCGTTACGCTTTCCCGGCGGGCCCCTTTTCCCTAGACTCCGGGCAGAACAGGCCAAATCGAGTGATCCGGGGCCGTTTCGGCAGCGTAATACGAACATGCCGCCGAAACACGCGTCCGAGATCAGACCGGCCCCGAACGTCCGCCCCATCTGGCGGCCGAAGCTGAAAGAGTTGGGTCTGATGAAGCGGGACCGGACATTCGGTGATACTGCAGAAGCGCTATCCCAGGCGCAGCTTGCCAGTGAAATGGCGGATCTGATCGCGTCCATTGCGTCGGATGCGGACAGGACGGCCTTTGCGCGGCTGTTCGGCTATTACGCGCCGCGTGTGAAGTCATATCTCCGGCGCATGCGCGTCGAGGAGCGGCTGGCGGAAGACATTTCGCAGGAAGTCATGCTGACGGTCTGGCGCAAGGCCGCCCAGTTCGACAGGTCGAAGGCCTCGGCGGGCACATGGATTTTCACCATCGCCCGTAACCGCTTCATCGACCGGGTCCGCCGGGAAAGCCGGCCCGAACTCGACCCGGCAGAGCCGATGCTGCTGCCCGAGGAAACCCGCCCGCAGGACGACGCGCTGGCGGGAGCGGAAATCGGCGAACGCGTCCATGCGGCACTTGGCGACCTGCCGCCCGACCAGGCGGAAGTCGTCGAACTGTCTTTTCTGGAGGGAATGCCCCATTCGGCAATCGCCGAACGGCTTGGTATTCCCTTAGGTACGGTGAAATCGCGCCTGCGGCTTGCCTTTGCGCGGCTCCGCCCGGTGCTGGAGGATTTGAGATGACTGCCCCGACGCCGGCTGGCGTGAATAGAAAACCCGTGAACCATCGCCTCGGCGATGAATGGCTGATGGCCTATGCGGCCGGCGCGCTGAGCGAAGGCCAGTCGCTGATCGTTGCCTCGCATCTGAGCTACCTCAAGGATGCGCCCGAGCGCATCTCGCTTGCCGAAGCGGCAGGCGGCGCACTGCTCGAGCGGCTGGAGGCCGATCGCATGGCGCCCGACGCGCTGGCCCGCACGCTGGCCCTGCTCGATGCGGATGAAGCCGGCGCCCCGCCTGCGCCGCAGGTGCAGCACATGGCCGAGGCCGGCGGCCCGCTTCCCGCGCCGCTTCGCGACTGGCTCGGCTGCAATGTCGACGAGTTGAAATGGACCTGGCTTGGCCCGGGCATGAAGAAGGTCAATCTCTGGCATGGCGGCCCCAACGACCAGCGCCTCTGGATGCTGCGCGCAGCGCCCGGCATCGATATTCCCATGCATGGCCATAGCGGCACCGAACTCGTGCTCGTTCTCAAGGGTAGCCTGACGGACCCGCATGGCACATACCACGCGGGCGATATCGAGGAATGCACCAGCGACGACATTCACGCGCTGCGCACAGGCGAGGGCGAGGAATGCATCTGCCTTGCGCTCACCGAGGGTCCGACCCGCTTCAAGGGCTGGATCGCAAAGATGCTGCAGCCCTTCACCGGTCTCTGACATTCCCGCCTCCCGCTGACGCGGAAATGAACATGGCCCGGCAGATGTGCCGGGCCATGATGCTTTCTGGCGGCGTTACTTGCGGCAGGCCTAGAAGCGCGCCGTGGCGACGAGTCGGATATTCCGGCCCGGCTGCAGCACGTCGTTCTTCTTGAACGAGGAATGGGTGCGGATGTCGTGGTCGAGCAGGTTTTCGCCGACAATCGCGATCTCATAGGCTGAGGCACCCGGCAGACCTTCCGGCAGGCGATAGCGCAATTCCGCCTTGAGGTCGGTATAGCTTCCCGTCTCCGTCTCGTTCGGCGAGAGCCTGTCCTGCGCGAAGGCATGCAGGAAGCCAAAGCGTCCCGAGAGCTGCATGTCTTCATAGAAGACGCCCGCACCCGCCCGCATCGGCGGAATGCGCGGCACGTTGCCGCCCGCATCGAGCTCCGCCCGCACCATATCGAACTGGCCGGTGATGCCGGCCCGCGCCGTGCCGAAACGTGCAAGCGTCACGCTGCCTTTTGTCTCGAAGCCGCGGAAGGTCGCATCTTCCTGAGTGAAGAAGACCTGATCGAGCTCCGTGCCCGCGCCATGCGGCGTACAGGTATCGAAATCGTCGTCGCAGGTCTCGCCGGTGAGGCGCTTGTAGATGAAGTCTTCGAACGAGATATGGAAGATCGCCGCCTCAAAGGAATAGTCGTCGCCCATGCGCCGCACATTCGCCTCGAAGCTCAGTGCGCGCTCCTTCCCGAGCGACGGATCGCCGACCTCGAAGGTTTCGGTCGCCTCATGCGGCCCCTTGGAGAAAAGCTCGAGCGCATCCGGCGCACGCTCTATATGCTGCGCCGTGAGGCCGAAGACCCATTTTCCCGCAGGATTGAAGACGAGCCCCGCCGATACGCTGCCCGGTGTGAAGCTGCGGGAAACCGGGT
>JAJLKS010000555.1:0-5259 GCA_033838765.1 Alphaproteobacteria bacterium | reverse complement strand
TAGACCTTGTGGCCGCCGACCAGCGCCTTCTGCGTATAGCCCTTGCGGCGGTCGGGCAGGCGGTCGCGGGTCTTCTCCGAGGCGACGACGCGCTCTGCAAGCTCCATCACGCTGCGTTCGGCAACGATGCGGGCGCGCTCGGCCTGGGGCTGCGCGATGAGCGTCTCGACCGCGCTTTCCTCATCCTCGTCTTCAACATCGTCATCGAGAAGCTGCGCGTTGAGCGGCTGCGAGAGCTTCGAGCCATCGCGGTAAAGCGCATTGGCTTTCAGGCCGAGCTTCCAGGAAAGCATGTAGCTTTCCTTGCATTCCTCGACGCTTGCCGCATTCGGCATGTTGATGGTCTTGGAAATGGCGCCCGAGACGAAGGGCTGCGCCGCCGCCATCATGCGGATATGGCTTTCGACCGAGAGAAAGCGCGTGCCGGTGCGGCCGCAAGGGTTCGCGCAGTCGAAGACGGGCAGGTGTTCGTCCTTCAGGCCCGGCGCGCCTTCAAGCGTCATGGCACCGCAGACATGGAGGTTCGCCGCCTCGATCTCCGCCTTGGTGAAGCCGAGCGCGGAAAGCATGTCGAAATCGAGGTCGTCCATGGCATCGGCGTCGAGACCGAGCGTCTCCGTGCAGAACTCTTCGCCGAGCTGCCACTTGTTGAAGACGAAGCGGATATCATAGGCGGTGGCGAGCGCCTTTTCGATGACTTCGATCTTCTCCGGCGTGAAACCGAGCGCGGCGAGGCGCTCGTGATTGACGCCCGGCGCCGTTGCCAGCGTGCCGTGGCCCACCGCGTAATTCACGATGGCTTCGATTTCGGCGTCCGCATAGCCGAGCGTGCGCAGCGCCTGCGGCACGGCGCGGTTGATGATCTTGAAATAACCGCCGCCCGCGAGTTTTTTGAACTTCACCAGCGCGAAATCGGGCTCGATGCCGGTCGTGTCGCAATCCATGACGAGACCGATCGTGCCCGTCGGCGCGATCACGGTTGCCTGCGCATTGCGATAGCCATAGCGCTCGCCCATTGCGACCGCGAGGTCCCATGAGGCGCGCGCATGGTCGACGAGGTCGGCCTGCGGGCAGGAGGCCGCATCGAGCGGCACGGGATAGACGGAGAGGTCTTCATAGCCGCCATTGAGGCCATGCGCCGCACGGGCATGATTGCGCATCACGCGCAGCATGTGCTCGCGGTTCTCCGCATAGCCGGGGAAGGGTCCGAGTTCCTTCGCCATCTGCGCGGAGGTGGCATAGGACACGCCGGTCATGATGGCGCTGATCGCAGCGGTGAGCGCGCGCGCCTCGCGCGAGTCGTAGCCGATGCCGGACGACATGAGGAGGCCGCCGATATTGGCGAAGCCGAGGCCGAGCGTACGGTAGCGGAAGCTGCGCTCCGCAATCTCGCGGCTCGGGAACTGCGCCATGAGAACCGAGATTTCGAGCACGATGGTGAGCAGCTTCACGGCATGTTCGAAGGCTTCCACGTCGAAACGGCCATCGGCTTCTCGGAACTGGATCAGGTTGATCGAGGCGAGGTTGCAGGCCGTGTCGTCGAGGAACATATATTCCGAACACGGATTGCTGGCACGGATCGGGCCGGAGGCCGGGCAGGTGTGCCAGTCGTTGATGGTGGTGTGATACTGGATGCCGGGATCGGCGCTCGCCCATGCGGCGACGCCGATCTTCTCCCACAGCTCGCGGGCGGGCAGGCGCTTCGTCACCTCGCCATTGAGGCGGCTCGTGAGCGACCATTCCTCGTTCTGTTCGACGGCGCGCAGGAATTCGTCGGACACGCGCACCGTGTTGTTCGAGTTCTGGCCGGAGACGGTGAGATAGGCTTCCGAATCCCAATCCGTATCGTAAACGTCGAATTCGATGTCGTTGTAGCCCTGGCGTGCGAACTGGATCACCCGCTGGACATAGTTTTCCGGCACATGGGCCTTGCGCGCAGCCGAGATCTCGCGCTTCAGCGCCGGGTTCTTCTTCGGGTCGAAACAGGCATCGCCATCCGCCTCGCAATTCACGCAGGCGCGCATGATGGCGGCGAGGTGCTTGCGGTTCACCTTCGAGCCGGTCACGAGGGCGGCGACTTTCTGCTCCTCCTTCACCTTCCAGTCGATGAAGTCCTCGATATCGGGATGGTCGATATCGACGATCACCATTTTCGCCGCGCGCCGCGTGGTGCCGCCGGACTTGATTGCACCCGCCGCGCGGTCGCCGATCTTGAGGAAACTCATCAGTCCGGACGACTTGCCGCCGCCTGACAGCGCCTCGTTCTCGCCGCGCAACGTCGAGAAATTGGAGCCCGTGCCCGAGCCGTATTTGAAGAGCCGCGCCTCACGCACCCAGAGATCCATGATGCCGTTCTCGTTCACGAGATCGTCGTTCACGCTCTGGATGAAGCAGGCATGGGGCTGCGGATATTCGTAGGCCGTATCGGTCGGCGCGGTGATGCCGGTGGCGGGGTCCGTGCGCCAGTGGCCCTGTGCCGGGCCGTCGATGCCATAGGCCCAGTGGAGGCCGGTATTGAACCATTGCGGGGAATTCGGCGCGGCGATCTGCGCGGCCAGCATGAAGCGGTGTTCGTCATAGAAGGCGCGGGCATCGGCTTCTGAATCGAAGTATCCGCCCTTCCAGCCCCAATAGGTCCATGTGCCCGCCAGCCGGTCGAAGACCTGCCGTGCATCCCGTTCCGGCCCGAAGCGGTCTTCCGGGCGCAGTGCCTCAAGCGCGTCCGCATCGGGCACGCGGCGCCAGATGAATTCGGGCACGCCTTCTTCCGGGACCGCCTTCAGAACGGCGGCCACGCCCGCCTTGCGGAAATATTTCTGGGCGAGCACGTCGCAGGCGACCTGGCTCCATTCCGCCGGCACCTGGATATCCTGCAGGTGGAAGACGACCGAGCCATCCGGATGGCGGATTTCGCTCGCCGTGGTCCTGAACTCGATACCCTCGTAAGGCGACTGGCCTTCGACGGTGAAGCAACGCCGGATACGCATTCTGGCCCCCGGATTTTCCGCACTGATCGTCTGCCCCGAGGGAAAAGAGGGCGGCCAACTTCCGGACATCGGGGCGCAAAATCCCGTCGCGCCGGGCGCATCTGGACCTCTCACCTAAGTGATTGATTCCAAAGTGCCTTCGCCGCCGGAGTTTCGTGACCTTGTGTGATGCCCGCCTTTTGCTTGTGCCTCTCCCCTGAGGGAAATGAAATCCTAGGGATGATGCCGGGGGGGCGTCAAGCCAAACTCACAAGATATAGATGTTGCAGGCATTCGAGCCACGAGATCGGGTGGCCTGTCCACCCGAATCGGCGGGTTAACAATGCGGAAACGCCTTCTCTGATATGACTCGTGCACGATGCCCCGAAGAAGCCCAGAAGAGGTGGAGACCGCGCGGTGGGTGAACTGAGCACAGCCTATGGCAAGGACCTTAAGTCGCTGAAAATCCTCACCGTTGAGGATAATGGCGGCATGCGCCTGCTGCTGCGCACGATGCTCAATACCTTCGGCATCACCACCGTCCGTCAGGCCCGGGATGGCACCGACGGGCTTACGGAACTTCAGCTCTACGATGTCGATCTGGTCATCTCCGACTGGGAGATGGAGCCGATGAACGGCCGCGACTTCATCTCGAGCGTCCGCTCGGTCGGCAACGAGCCGATCTGTTTTACTCCCATTATCGTGCTCACCGGCCATGCTTCGCATTCGCTGATCAAGGAAGCCTTCGAGATCGGTGCGACGCATCTTCTGGTGAAGCCGGTGACACCGGCAAGCCTGCTGCACCGGATCGAATGGGTGCTGCACGACAATCGTGAATTCGAGCGCGCGGGCGACATCTACCGCCAGCCCATGCTGCTCAAGGAGCGCGAAGGGCTCAAGCGCGCCAAGGCTGTCGGCCAGACCACCTGGTCGCTGGATTAAGCCGCTGTAGCGGCCTGCCAAGGCTGGACCCGGCCTTCCCCGAATGTCATATTCTGCCCGTTTTCCGGCCCCCTCCGGCCGGAATCGCGTCTAGAATACAGCGTGGCCATTTGGTGCCGCCGCTTCCAACGGGATTTGCCTTCCATGGGTCTGTTTTCGGAAATCTTCATCTGGTGGGACAGCCAGACGCTGGGCACGCGCTACCACACCTGGCGCAATGGCCGGCTTGTGGGCGAGGACGGTGAGGGCAATCGCTATTACGAAGACAAGAACGGCCGCTCGATCGGCGGCTATGTGCGCCGCTGGGTGATCTATAACGGCCTTGCCGAAGCCTCGCGCGTTCCCGCCGACTGGCATGGCTGGCTCCACCACACGGTGGATACGCCGCCGACCGAGGAGACCTACGCGCCGCGCGACTGGCAGCAGCCGCACCGGCCGAACCTCACCGGAACGCCCCATGCCTGGCGCCCGGAAGGCAGCCTGCACAAGGGCGGCCATCGTCCGAAGGCGACCGGCGACTATCAGGCCTGGCGGCCCGAATAAATTCACGCCTGCTCCGGCAAGGAGCGATTTCCGGGGAGCCCCATGCAAAGCAATCTCGTCGAAACGCTGATCGGTACGCTGGTTGTCGCCGTGGCGGCTGTTTTCCTGTTCTACGGCTATTCGTCGTCGGGCATGCGCAGTTCGTCCGGCTATCAGGTGAATGCGGCGTTCAGCGCAGTGGACGGCCTTGCCAATGGCGCCGATGTGCGCATGTCGGGTATCAAGATCGGTACGGTTGTCCGCCAGTCGCTCGACCCCGACACCTATCAGGCGGTCGTAACGCTCGACATCGCAAGCGATGTGAAGCTGCCGGACGACAGCAGCGCCAAGATCACGAGCGAAGGCCTGCTTGGCGGCAGCTATATCTCCGTCACGCCGGGCGGCAGCGAGGACATGCTCGCGGGCGGCGGCGAAATCATGTTCACGCAGGGCTCTGTCGATCTGATGAGCCTGATCGGTCAGGCTGTTTTCTCCGCAACGGACAGCAGCGGCAACTAACGCTTCAGGGCCCGGGGGCTTTCAGGAGTTTCGATGCGTCACCGTTCTCTCTTGATGCCCGGCGCCATGCTCGTGCTGCTTGCCGCGCTGGCGGCGCCTGCCTCGGCAGAGAAGTTTCCCGTCGCCGTGTTCAGCGGCCTCGACAAGATCACCGCGCGCGTCGAAATCTTCGAGGCGAAGGTGGGCGAACCCGTACGCTTCGGCTCGCTGGAAGTGCTGGTGCGCGATTGCGACAAGCGCCCGCCCGAAGAACCGCCACGGACGGCGGCCTATGTCGAAATCCGGCAGCTCGACCGCGACGAGAGCGGCG
>JAJLKS010000554.1:0-1566 GCA_033838765.1 Alphaproteobacteria bacterium | reverse complement strand
ATTACGCTCACGACAGAACTGCCTCGGATTCTTTTGTCTGGGTTTCTTCTTTTGCGCCCGGGACGGCAAGCCCCTTCGTCTTGTCGACATCGGCGGCGATCCTTGCGACGAGATCGGCGGAAGCGACTTCCACTGCCACGTCGATGGCGGAGGCAAAGCCGACATCGTCGGTGCCGCCGTGGCTCTTCACCACGAGGCCATTGAGGCCGAGAAACACGGCTCCGTTCGATGCGCGCGGATCGAGCTTACTCTGCAATGTCTTGAATGCGCCGCGCGCCAGCACATAGCCGATCTTGGAGAGAAAGGAACTTGCCATCGCCTCGCGCAGATAGCCGACGATGAGGCGCGCCGTGCCTTCGGCCGTCTTGAGCGCGATATTGCCGGTGTAGCCATCCGTCACCACGACATCGACCGTGCCCTTGGCAATGTCGTCACCTTCGACGAAGCCGTGGAAGCGCATGGAAAGGCCTCCGTCGCGGAGCATCTGCGCCGCGGCCTTCACCTCCTCGGTGCCCTTCACTTCCTCTTCGCCGATATTGAGCAGTCCGACGGTTGGCCGGTCGAGATTGAACACGACGCGGGCAAAGGCTTCGCCCATGATGGCGAACTGCACAAGCTGGTTCGCATCTGCGCCGACCGTCGCACCGAGATCAAGCGCCACGCTTTCGCCGCGCGCCGTCGGCCAGATGGCGGCGAGCGCCGGCCGCTCGACATTCGGGATCGTCCGCAGGATGACTTTCGCCATCGCCATCAGCGCACCGGTATTGCCGGCCGATACGGCGGCCTGCGCCTTGCCCTCCTTCACCGCATCGATGGCGCGCCACATGCTGCTGACCTTGCGGCCGCGCCTGAGCGCCTGGCTCGGCTTGTCGTCCATCGACACGGCGACTTCGGTATGCACCACCTCGGATGCCGAAGCGACACGGGGGAATTTCTGGAGCCAGGGGCGGAGCGCCGCTTCATCGCCGAAAATGACGAAGCGGATATTCGGGTGCCGGACAAGCGCGATCTCGGCGCCGCCCATGACCGTTGCCGGTCCGTGGTCGCCGCCCATTCCATCCAGCGCAATTGTCAGAACTCTCGTCACCCGTTTGACCCCCTAAGCTTTAACCGGCGGCGGCGCACGGGGGCGCCCCCGCGCGCGCCCCGAAGATACAGCGTTGATGGGGGCAGACAATAGGCGCGATTACCCCCGAATCATGCCAACTCAATAATTTTTCTTGAGTTTTTCGAGTGCTGCAAACGGATTGGGCCTGCTTTCCGAAGCGTCACCCGCGTCTTCGGGCGGGGTATCGAAGCTCGCATCCGGCTTGCGGGGATAGGGGTCGAGCGCGAGAGCAAGCCGTTCGGCCACCGCTTCGCCCACATCGATACCGCCAGCCGTCATGGGCTCCGGTGCATCGTCGGCTTCGATATCGACGGCGATCTCGCGCTGGCTGTCCGGTGCCTTTGCCGATGGCAGATCGAGAAGATGCGCAGGCAGATAGCGCTGGCGAAATTCCTCGTCGACATGTTCGTCCACGGGATCGAGCGTCACGACGCAACTTTGCACCAGGTCGGCCTCGA
>JAJLKS010000553.1:0-3739 GCA_033838765.1 Alphaproteobacteria bacterium | reverse complement strand
GTAAAGGCCGCCAAGCGCGGTTGCGCGCGCCGTGCCGGTGCGGAACAGGACCGCGCCTACGCACATGAATAGCAGCCCCTGATAGAAAATCGAGGCTACGGCATGAGCGGCTGCGCCGTTGATGGCGAGCGGCGTGCCGATACCTGCGCCGACGACCATGAAACCGAGCTGGCTGTTCAGCGAATAGGTGAGGACGCGGCGCAGATCGTTTTCGAGCAGGGCGAAGGCGATCGGGAAGAGCGCCATGGCAACGCCGATATAGATCAGCAGCTCGGTGCCGGGGAAGCCCCGCAGCAGCGCGTAGACGGCGAGTTTGGTCGTGAAGATCGACAGCACCACCGTGCCTGTGACGGTGGCGGAGGGATAGGCGTCGTGCATCCAGTTGTGCAGGAACGGAAAGGCGCATTTGATGCCGATGGCAGCGAGGATCGCCCAGGTGGCAGGGCTGCCAAGTTCCATCGCGGTGAAGGCGACCGTTCCCGTTTCGCGGTAGTAGAGGACGATGCCCGCGATCAGAATGACGCCTGAGCCGATCTGGATGATGAGATAGCGCATGCCGGCGGCAAATGAACCTTCGGTGCGGCGCGCCCAGATGAGGAAGACGGACGCGATTGCCGTGCCTTCCCAGAACACGAACAGGGTGATGAGGTCGGCGGCGAAGACCGCGCCGATGGCCGAGCCGGCATAGAGGAGCGTGGCGATCTGCTGAACGGTGTCGCGCAGGTGCCACGCATAAAGAGCGGCAAGGATGGCTGCGAGCGAGAAGGCAAGGCCGAATAGCTGCGACAGCGCGTCGACCCGCATCAGGCCGATCTGCATGCCCATCAGATTGAAGGCATTGTAGGTGCCCGGCGTAAGACCCCAGAAGATGAGGACGCCGGCGATCGGTACGAGCAGGAGATAGAGGCCGCGCAGAAAGCCCTTCGGGACGAAGGGAACGAGGACCGCGGCTGCGATATAGGCGAGGGCAGGTGTGTAGTACTCAGGCATCGGCCTTCTCCCGGGCAAGGTCGGAGGCCGGATGCTCTTCCGAACTCACGGAAAAGGCCCCGTAATAATCTTCGCGGCGCTTGAGAAACAGGCCAAGAAACCTGGCGAATATCGCGAGAGCGATGCAGACGAGGAAACCGAACCAGCCATAGAAGACAGGCTGTTCCTCGATTTCGAAATAGCCGTGCAGCGGCCAGATGAAATCGACCGCGGCCAGCGCAAGGCAGGCGAGAGCAAGAAGCCACGAGACGATGCGTCCGCCGCGCGCCGTATCGATGCCGAGCAGCATGGCGCCTGGCAGGGACTTGTCGTTTGTCGTGGTCTTATCGGACGAACCGGTCATGGCTGGCTCTCCGGCAGGATGGGGATACTCAACAGATACTCGTAGAGCCCGCCGATCGTGAAGAAGATGACGACGCATCCAAGTGCGGCAAAGCAGATGGGCAGGAGACAGAGGATCGGTGCTTCCTCGATCTTTCCATTCGCGTCATCGCCGTTCGGCTTCAGGAAGAAGGCGCGGGCCGGGATCGGCAGAAGATAGGCGACGTTCAGAAGCGAGCTCACCATGAGAACGCCTATGATGATGAGGTGGCTCGTCTCGGCGGCGGCGATCATCAGATACCATTTGCTCCAGGCCCCGGCGAAAGGCGGCAGGCCGATGATTCTCAAGGCGGCGATGGTGAAGCAGAAGAATGTGACAGGCATCTTCCTGCCCAGCCCATCGAGTTCGCTGATCTTGGTCTTGTGAGCCGCGACATAGATCGCACCTGCGCACATGAAGAGCGCGATCTTGCCCATTGCGTGCGTGACGATGTGCATGGCGCCGCCGACCACGCCCATCTGTGTGGCAAGGGCGACGCCAAGGGTTATGTAGGAGAGCTGGCTGACCGTCGAATAGGCGAGCCGCGCCTTCAGGTCGTCCTTTGTGATGGCGACGATGGAGGCAATCAGGATCGATGCGGCGGCAAGCCACATCAGCCAGTCGGCAGCGCCGGTCTTGCCGAGGAAGCCGACACCGAAAATATAGGTGCCCACCTTGAGCATGGTGAAGACGCCTGCCTTCACGACGGCCACGGCATGGAGCAATGCGCTGACGGGCGTCGGCGCGACCATCGCCGCTGGAAGCCAACGGTGGAACGGCATGAGCGCCGCCTTGCCGATGCCGAAGGCGAAAAGCGCCAGCAGAAAGGGAACGAGCGCCGGATCGATATTGCCTTCGAGAATGCCACCGGCGCGGAATTCCGTGGTGCCGGTGATGTTCCAGGTCCAGATTAGCGCGACGAGCAAAAAGAGTATCGAGGTCGTCATCAGGATGGCGAGATAGGTGCGGGCGCCCTTCTTCGCTTCCGGCGTTTCCTTGTGGGCGACCAGCGGATAGGTGGAGATGGTCAGCACTTCATAGAAGATGAAGAGCGTGAAGAGGTTGCCGGAGAAGGCGATGCCGACTGCGGAGGCGATGGCGATGGCAAAGCAGATGGCAAAGCGGGTCTGCTTCTTTTCATGCGCGCCGCGCATATAGCCTATCGAGTAGAGCGAGGTCGGTATCCAGAGACCGGACGCGACCGTGGCGAAGAGCATGCCGAGAGGCTCGATCTCGAAACCGAGAACGAGGCCGGGCATGACCTCGATGATCGAGATCGCGGGCCGCGCACCATCCATGACGGCGAGCAGGAGGTGAAGCACGGCGGCGAAGGTGGCGATCGACGCGACGACGCTGATTGCGTCGCGCATGTCTGGCCGCTTGCCGGACAGTGCCAGCAGAAACGGAGTCAATGCCGGTATGGCAATGGCGAGCAGAAGCAGGTTTTCGTTGCTCATCGCCTCAGTCCTTCCACAGAATATGCGATGAGCCGATCAGCGCGGAGGCGGCGCGGCCGGCGGCAGTGGTGGTCAGCATCGCGTTGACGCCGAACCACACCGAGAGGCCGACGAAAGTCCATGTGGGAATGAGCATCGACAGCGGCACTTCCTTGCGTGTGACGCCTTCCGGCGAAGGCTGCAGATAGGCCGCTTCCACTACCCGCCAGACATAGATGATGGCGAGAAGCGAGGACGCCATGATCATCAGGGCGACCGGCCACCAGCCGAGTTCGAGCGCAGCGAGCACGAGATACCATTTGCTGATGAAGCCGACCGTGAGCGGAAGTCCGATGAGGCTCAAACCGCCCGCAACGAATGCTGCCGTCGTCCAGGGCATGTCGCGGCCGATTCCGGCGAGTTTCGAGATGGAGCTTGTGCCGGCCGAGAAGACAAAACAGCCCGCTACCATGAAGAGTGCTGCCTTCGTGACGGCATGGTTGAAGAGGTGAACGATGGAGGCGGTGAGGCCGGTTTCGTTCAGGAAGGTCAGGCCGAGCAGGATGTAGCCGATCTGCGCGACGCTCGAATAGGCAAGCATCCGCTTCAGGTCGTCCTGGAAGATGGCGACCAGCGATGCTGCAAACATGGCGATGACGGCAAGCGGGAGGACCACCATGCGCAGCGTGTCGGCCTGGAATTCGTAATCGAAGCCGAGCACCGTGAACATGAAGCGCAGCATCACGTAGACGGCGACCTTTGTGGCCGTTGCCGCGAGGAAGGCCGTGACCGCCGAAGGGGCATAGGCATAGGCATTCGGCAGCCAGAGATGCAGCGGGAACATGGCGAGCTTCAGACCGATGCCGAGCACGATCAGAACGAAGCCCATGCGCAGGGTGCTGCTGTCGCCGTGATCGGCAATGCGCACGGCAAGATCCGCCATATTCAGCGT
>JAJLKS010000552.1:0-9148 GCA_033838765.1 Alphaproteobacteria bacterium | reverse complement strand
CCGAGGCCGATCGCATACTGGCCGTTCAGATTGACGTCGAGCACGGCCATGTCGATGCCGCCATTCGCGGCGAGGCGTTCGGCGTCGGCAAGCGTCCATGCAGGCCCGGCGGTCGTCGCACCTGCCGCTTCGAGCGTCTCGGCGATTTCCAGGCCGACGAAGAACTCGTCCTCGACAACGAGCACGCGCTTGCCGGATAGCGGCTTTCGCGTGCCGGCGCTGCCGTCCGATCCGGCGTTGGCGCCGGGCAGCCCCGACGGCGCGGCCAGCCGCCATGCCGGGCTTGCCGTTCCGATGGATTTTCCTGGACTCATGCTATTCGCCGTCACTGCAAACCCCGTTCCTCTTCGATATCAAGCGGTACGTCCACGATCTGCAGCTTAGGCAACAGAATCTCGATCGTGGTGCCGCCCTTGTCGTTCTTCCGCTTCACGATCTCGCCGCCATATTGACGTGAGAGGTTTTCGACAATCATGGAGCCGAGCCCCGAATGCGTCTTCGATGCTTCGGCGCTGCCGTCATATCCCGTTCCATCATCCTCGACCGCCAGAAACGGTGTGCCATCGGGCTTGCGGATGAAGGAGGCTCTGATGGTGCCGCCTTCGCGTCCATGAAAAGCATGCTTGATGGCGTTTGATACTAGCTCTCCAAGCACCACTGCAAGTGTCGTGGCGTCGCGCGACGCGACGATCATCGGCTCGAACTCGCTCTCGATGGTGATTGCGGTGCCCTCGAGTGCGGTATCCGAGAGGTCCATCGCGACGGCCTCAAGGAGGCCGTCCGCGCGGGTGGACTGGAGATCGTCGCCGAGGCGCAGCCTGCGCTGGGCGGTGCTGATCGTCTGGATACGGCCGCGCGCCGTTTCGATTGCGGAGCGGGCGGCTTCATCATTGAGCTTGGCCTGCTGCATCCGGAGCAGCGATGAGACCATGGCGAGGTTGTTGCCGACGCGATGCGTCACTTCCCGCAGCAACAGCTCCACGCGGCCACGCTCATATTCGGCCCGGTTTGCTTCCGCCTCGGCCAGTTCGCGCGCCATTTCCAGTTCGCGCGTGCGGTCGCGGACGCGGGTTTCCAGCTCCTCGTTGAGCGCGACAAGCTGGTCCCGGCGGTTCTGCATGCTGGCAAACTGACGCCTCGTCAATTGTGCGGAAAGAATTGCAAGGACGAGTGCGGCGGCGAGTGCGCCGATCAGCGAGGCGGAAAGCCAGGTGCGCGAGGCGATGGTGCGGGCTTCCCGTTCGCCGTGACGGGCCGTTTCCGCGGCGAGCCCCGCCTCGACGATCTCACGGACCTCGTCCATCAGCTCCTTGCCGCGATTTTCCCCGACGATGGCGAGCGCGGCGTCGAAGGCGCCTTCGCGGCCAAGGGCAATGGTGGTGTCAGCCTCTTCAAGCCGGCGCATGGCCGCCTTGCGCAACTGGTCGACGCGGACGGCCTGCTCGGAATTCGGGTCCACCAGACTTTCAAGCGCCGTCAGGCGCTGGGCGACCCGCAGGCGGCTGGCATTGTAGGGGGCCAGATATTGCGAGTCCTGCGTGAGGAGAAAGCCGCGCTGGCCGATTTCGGCATCCTGAAGCAGCAGAAGGACTTGCCGGAGCTCGGCGCGCACCTCAAGCGTATTGATGACGTCGTCGATGTTCTGCCGGGCGCGCTCGGACAGCATCAGGGCGGCAGCCGCCGCGGCGAGCAGCATGGCGAAGCCGAGCGCCATGACGATGGCATTGGCCTTGCGCATATTGTCGGAGTCTGCGAGGTCGCCGATAAAAAACCGCATCAAATTACTCAACTTTCCGATCGTGCGGTCTTTCTCCGCCACTGGCTGCCCCGGCCCGGAAGCGCGCACCATAACAAAGGTGAAATGGAATATGTACCTTCATAAAAAGCGCGGTTCCGGGAGCTCTCAGCCTGTTGACAGGCAAGGGTCTGGCGCTTAGGTTCCGCGCCAATTCAAGGGCGTTCCGGCATCGGGCCGGAAGCGGCGCGCGAGTATTGCGCGAGGCTGCTTGCCCCCGATCCGAGGTTGAGCCATGAAAATCCGTAACTCGTTGAGATCGCTCCGGAATCGGCACCGGGACAACCGTCTCGTCCGCCGCAAGGGACGCGTCTACATCATCAACAAGACCAACCGCCGCTTCAAGGCCCGCCAGGGCTGAGGCACGGTCCGGCGCAAAACGTATGTGCCAACGTGAATTTGAAGGCCATCCGCTCAGGCGGATGGCCTTTTTCTTTGCGCCGGGGCCTTTTCCTCGCGCCGGGACTGGGCCCGGATGGCCGCACCGGCCTTCCGTTCATGATCGAGGTTTGCAATCGGGGGGCATGGCACGGTTAATATGCCGCAGCGGCAGCGGCCATCCGGCCGTACGCGCACTCGAGCTATGGAAATGAGGCAGGCGATGACCGGCAGGTTCATGATCTACGGAGCGACGGGCTATACGGGCAAGCTCGTGGCGCGGGCGGCGAAGGCACAAGGGCTCAACCCGCTTCTGGCCGGCCGCAACGAGGCGCGGCTCAAATCCATCGCCGCGCAGCATGGCTTCGAATATCAGGCCATTTCGCTGGACGACCCGGAGGCCCTCGATGCGGGGCTCGCCCAGGTCGACACGGTGCTCCATATCGCCGGACCGTTCTCGAAAACGTCGAAGCCCATGGTCGATGCCTGCATCCGCACCGGCACGCATTATCTCGACATCACCGGCGAGATCGACGTCTTCGAAGCCTGCGCAGCGCGCGGTGCCGAAGCGGAAAAGGCCGGCGTCATGCTGATGCCGGGCGTCGGCTTCGACGTGGTGCCGAGCGACTGTCTTGCCGCGCATATGAAGGCGCGCATGCCCGATGCGCGTGAGCTTGTGCTCGGCATTTCCGGGCTCGGGCAGATGTCGCATGGCACGGCGAAGACAGGCGTCGAAAGCATCGGCAAGGGGACGCGGGTGCGCCGGGAAGGGCGTATCGTCTCCGCGCGCAAGACGCCGAAGCGGGATATCGATTTCGGCAATGGGGCGAGGCCCGCCATTGCGATCGGCTGGGGCGATGTGTCGACTGCCTGGCATTCGACAGGGATCCCCGACATCACCGTCTATTTCGAAAGCAATCCGCAATTCGAGCAGATGGCGAAAATGGGCGCTCTGACGCGCTGGTTCCTCAGCCTCGGGTTCATGCAGCGCGCGCTGAAGAAGCGGATCGAGCAGCAGCCCGAAGGGCCGACCGATGCAGAACGCGCGCAGGGCTATTCCGTGCTCTATGGCGAGGCGACCGGGCCAAATGGCGAGGTCGTGCGTTCGCTTCTTCGGACGCCGGAAGGCTATACGCTGACCGCCATGACGGGTCTCGAGATCGTCCGCCGCGTGCTGGCCGGCGAAGCAAAGCCCGGTTTCCAGACACCGTCGCTCGTGTTCGGGCCCGATTTCATCACCGGGTTCGAGGGCTGCACAAGGCAGGACCTGAACAGCTGAAGTGCCCGGCTTCGTTCATGGAGGCTTTGTGCCGGGGCGCCTCGCGCCCTATCATCTGGCCATGACATTCCGCGCCCTCATGGTTCTTTCGCTCCTTTTGCCGTTTGCCGCACCTCTTGCCGTCATGGCGGCGCAGGCGCCGGCGGAAGCCGCGCGAACGGCTCCCGATTCACCGGCCTCACCAGACAAGGCAAAGGCGCGCGAGGCCATTCTCGACCGGCTGCTGGAGGAACTCTCGAAGGCGGAGACCGAAGAAAAGGGCCGCGCGGTCGAGCGCGCCATTCAGAGCGTCTGGCTCAATTCCGGCAGTCCCAGCATCGACCTTCTGACGCAGCGCGGGCTCGATGCGCTGGCGGAAGACGATCTCGACCGGGCCTATTTTTATTTCGACGAAGTTGTGACGCTCGCGCCGGAATTTGCGGAAGGGTGGCACCGCCGCGCCGCGATACACTATCTGCGGGAGGACTATTCGGCGGCGCTGCGCGATCTGGAGCAGACGCTGCGGCTTGAACCGCGCCACTACGAGGCGCTGGCGGGGCTTGGCGTCATTCTGGAGGATCTGGGCGACCGCATGGGCGCACTGGAGGCCTATCGCCGCGCGCTTGCACTCAATCCCTGGCTCGTGAACGGCAAGGAGCGGATCGAGCCGCTCGAACTCGAAGTCGAGGGCAGGGGGATCTGACGCCTGAACCGGAAGGGCCTCTCGCCCGTACCGGATACATGCGCTTTGGAGCCGGTTTCATGGCATTGGTTATCTTCATCGCCCTTCTTCTTGCAGGGCTGCTTGTCTATTCCGCCTGGGCGGCATGGCGTATATCGGCGCTCTTTCCGCCGTCCGGCGAATTCGTGGAACTGGATGGCGAGTTCGAGGGATTGAGGCTGCACTACGTCTCGCGGGGCGAGGCGCGCGGGGGTGTTGCGCCCGTCATTCTCATTCACGGGGCTAGCGGCAACCTGAGAGACATGGAAGAGAGTCTCGTGCCGGCCCTCGCGGCGGAGACGCGCGTCGTTGCATTCGACCGGCCGGGGCATGGCTGGAGCGGGAGGGGCCGCCATCCCGATATTTCAAACCCTGCGGTGCAGGCGCGGGCCATCCGCGCGGCGGCGGCGAAGCTTGGTCTTGAAAACCCTGTGGTGCTCGGCCATAGCTGGGGTGCGTCGGTTGCCGCCGCCTGGGCGCTCGACGCGCCGGAGTCGCTGGCGGGCCTGCTGCCGCTCGCCGGTGCGCTTTATCCCTGGCCGGGCGGGGTTGCCTGGTATCACTCCGTGGTGAGAACGCCTCTGGCGGGGCCTCTTTTCCTTCGTACACTGACTATTCCCGGCGGCAATCTGCTTGCGGAAAAGGGTGTCGCCGGGAATTTTCATCCCGACCCGGCGCCGGAGGCCTATGCCGAGAAAATCGGCCTTTCCCTTCTCTTCCGGCCGTCGCAATTCCGTGCGAACAGCGAGGATACATCGAACCTCAAGCCGCATCTTGCCAGGCAGGCCCAAGCCTATGGCGATATTTCGGTGCCTGTCGTCGTGGTCACGGGCAATGCGGATCATACCGTTTCTCCGAAAATCCACTCCTACGCGTTCCACAATGCGGTGAAAGGCTCCGAGCTCGTGAAGCTCAAGGGCACCGGGCATATGCCGCACCATGCGCGGCGAGAGATTGTGGTGGATGCGCTTCTCCGCCTTGCGCGCGGGGAGCGTCCGCGCGCCGGGCAGGTGACGGTCCATGAGGATGGGCGCGCGGAATTTGCGCCATCAAGCTAGGTTCTAGAGCGCGTCCTTGCGACCGACGAATGCGACACGCAGCATGTTGGTGGCGCCGGGCGTGCCGAGAGGCACGCCGGCCGTCACCACGATGCGCTGGCCGGGCTGGGCGAACCCTTCCTGAAAAGCGATGCGGCAGGCGCGGTCCGACAGGTCGTCGAGATCTTTCGCATCTTCCGTGAGCACGCAATGAAGACCCCAGACAAGCGCGAGGCGGCGGGCCGTCGCGCGAACGGGCGTCAGCGCAACGATCGGGAAGAGCGGCCGTTCGCGCGCGGCGCGCAGACCCGTGGAGCCCGAATTCGTCCAGCAGACGATGGCCGCAGCCTTCAGCGTATCGGCTACGGAATGGGCAGCGGCTGAAATGGCGTCGGCGCCGGTTGCTTCGGGTTCCGCGCGCTGCGCATAGATGATTCCGGGATAGGTCGGGTCGCTTTCGACCGATTGCGCGACGCGGTTCATCATCGCCCCGGCCACGACAGGATATTTCCCGGCGGCGGACTCCGCCGACAGCATGATAGCATCGGCGCCTTCGAAAACGGCGGTGGCAACGTCCGACACTTCTGCGCGTGTCGGCGTCGGAGCGGAGATCATGCTTTCGAGCATCTGCGTTGCGACGACGACCGGCTTGCCGGAACGGCGCGCGGCCCGCGTCAGGCGCTTCTGCCAGCCGGGTACATGTTCGAGCGGCAGTTCCACACCGAGATCGCCGCGCGCGACCATGATTGCGTCCGCGATTTCGATGATCTCGTCGAGATGGGCGAGCGCCTGCGGTTTTTCGATCTTGGCGAGAACGGCAGCGCGGCCGCGCGCGATCTTGCGTACTTCGGCAATGTCGTCGGGCCTCTGGACGAAGGAGAGTGCGATCCAGTCGACGCCGAGATCGAGTGCCGCATCGAGGTCGCCGCGGTCCTTTTCGGTCAGCGCCGCCAGCGGCAGCACGGTGTCCGGCAGGCTGATGCCCTTGCGGCTTGTCAGCTTGCCGCCGACGACCACTTCCGTTTCGATGTGATCGCGGCCCTTGCCCTTCACGGCAAGCCGGATCTTTCCATCGTCCAGCAGCAGCGACTGGCCGGCGCTCACGGCATCGAAGATCGCGGGATGCGGCAGGTAGGCCCGGCTTGCGTCGCCGGGCTTCTTGGACGTGTCGAGGCGGAAGCGGCTGCCTTCCGCGAGAACGGAGCCATCCTTCATCTCGCCGATGCGCAGCTTGGGGCCCTGAAGGTCGACCAGAATGCCGATCGGCCGTTCGACGCTCTTTTCCACCTCGCGCACCATGGCATGAACGCGCTTCAGCCCCTTGTGGTCGAGATGGCTCATATTGAGGCGGAACACATCCGCGCCCGCATCGAAGAGTTTGCGGATCATCTCCGGCGTATCGGATGCGGGACCCAGCGTGGCGATGATCTTGACGTTGCGGCGGCGGTTCAAGGCGTGGTTCCTCAAGAGTTTCTGGACGGCGAATCGGGGGAGGCCGGATCGGGCGTGCCAACCAGTATGACCCGGAAATCGTTGACGTTGGTGTAACTCGGTCCCGTCCTTACGAGATCGCCAAGCTCGCCGAAGAAGGTGCCGGAATCGTGGCGGGCGAGCATCTTCTCCGGGTCGAGCCCCCGTTCCTTCGCACGTTTTAGTGTATCCGGCGTGACGATGGCGCCGGCGGGGTCGTTGGATGCGCCCGAGCCGCCGTCGATCCCGTCCGTATCGGCGGCAAGCGCCCAGATGCCGTCCGTGCCGCCGAGTGCGATGGCGAGCGCCAGCGCATATTCCTGGTTGGGCCCGCCTTTTACATCTGTCGTGCTTCCATCGCTTTCCCCGAAAGTCACTGCTGCCTCGCCGCCCGAAATGATGGCGACGCATTTTCCCTCGGCACGCGCCTTGAGGGCACGGGCGGCATGTTCTCCGGCGAGTATTCGTGCCTCGCCTTCCAGCGCATCGCCGAGTGCCACAGGTTCATAGCCAGCTTCGCGGGCCAGTGCGGCCGCCGCGCCGAGCGATGCGCTGCCGCTTGCCACGAGCTGATATTGCGCATGGGCAAAGATTTCGTCGCCGGGCTTCGGAGTTTCGGGCAGGGCGGCAATGCGCTCGCGCAGATCGGCAGGAATGTGCGGCGAAAGCGAATCGAGTACCGCCATCACGCGAGCCTTCGATGTGGTGTCGGGCACGGTCGGGCCGGAGGCGATGGTGGTCGGTTTGTCGCCCGCGACATCCGATATGGCGAGCGTGACAGAGCGTGCCGGATGCAGCATCGCGGCGAGCCTGCCGCCCTTGATGCGCGAAACATGCTTGCGGACGGCATTGATGTCGCCGATCGGTTTGCCGGATGCGAGCAATGCGCGCGTCAGCAGGATTTCATCCGCCAGCGTCAGGCCCGGCATGGGCTGAACGGTGAGCGCCGAACCGCCGCCCGAAAGAAGAACCAGGGCAAGGTCTCCCGGGCCCGTCCATTCGGCCATGCGCAGAAGACGTTTCGAGGCCGCTTCGCCGGCCGCATCCGGGATCGGATGGCCGCCCTCCAGCACTTCCACATGCCGTGTGGGCCTTGCATGGCCATAGCGCGTCAACGCCAGACCTTCGACATGGGTGCCGGGAAAGTTCGCGTCATACCAGTCTTCCGCCGCTGCAGCCATGGCGGCGGCCGCCTTGCCGATGGCGAAGATCACGAGCCTGCCTTCGGCGGGGTCCGGCGGCACCGGCAGATGCGGCGGAAGGCAATGTTCCGGCTGGGCAGCCCGGACGGCTGCGTCATACAGGCGCTTCAATAGCGCCCCGGTTTCCGGCTCGTTCTCTGCCATGCCTCAGGTATAGTGCGCCCATGCATGAACCGCTACACCCTGACGCCGCTTCGCTCACACCTTTCGAGACCGTCAATCCCGGGGGCAAGCCCGAATTCCTCGTCGTCTGCGACCATGCCTCGAACGCATTGCCGCCGGGCTATGGCACGCTCGGCCTGCCGCAGTCCGAGTTCGAGCGTCATATTGCCTACGATATCGGCGCAGCGGGGGTTGCGCGCGGGCTCGCCGCGGCGCTCGATTGTCCCGCGGTGCTCGCACGGTTCTCGCGGCTTCTCATCGACCTCAATCGCGGCGAGGACGACCCGACCATCGTGATGAAACTTTCCGATGGTGCGATCATTCCCGGCAACCGCGATGTCGATGCGTTTCGCGATGCGCGCGAATTCCATCATCGCATCGCAGCGTTCCATGCGCCCTATCACGCGGCAATCGCTGAGGCGATAGGGAGGGCGTGCGCGGGCGGCGCCGTTCCCGTCATCGTTTCCGTTCACAGTTTCACGCCGCGCTGGCGGCGCTTCGCGCGGCCCTGGCAGACGGGTTTGCTCTGGGACAGGGATGACCGGCTGGTCGGTACGCTCATGGAAGCGTTTTCGGCGGAAGGCTTCACGGTGGGCGACAATGAGCCCTATACGGGGCGCCTCAGGAACGACTGCATGTATCGCCATGCAACCGTTCACGGCCTGCCGCATATTCTCATCGAGATCAGGCAGGATCTCATTTCTGCGGAAGAGGGGCAGCGCGAATGGGCGGCGCGCTATGCGCGGCATCTGCGTTTCGCGGCGTCGCGGCCCGGTGTGCGCGAGGTCCGGCATTTCGGCTCGCATACCGATCCATCGTTCCCCATACAGGTTTGACGGACGAGAGGAGACAATCATGGACAAGGCATTGCAGACCGAACTCGAAGCAGCCGCCTTCCGGCGGCTTGTGTCGCATCTGCGGGCACGCAAGGACGTTCAGAATATCGATCTGATGATCCTTGCCGGCTTTTGCCGCAACTGTCTTGCCGACTGGTATGCGCAGGCCGCCGAGGACAAGGGGATCGCCATGGGGAAGGATCAGGCGCGCGAATTCATCTATGGCGAGCCCTTTGCCGAGTGGAAACGGAAATATCAGCCGGAGGCGACGCCGGAACAGCTTGCCGCC
>JAJLKS010000551.1:0-3421 GCA_033838765.1 Alphaproteobacteria bacterium | reverse complement strand
AGCAGCATCAGATGTTCTGCGCGCTCCTTCGGGTCGGCGAGCAGCTCTGCGGCGATTTCCTCGTCCTCGGCGCGGTTCTTTCCGCGGTGGCGCGTGCCTGCGATCGGGCGAATCGTCACGCGATTATTCCTCACACGGACGAGAATTTCCGGGCTTGAGCCTACAATGGAGAAATTCTCGAAATTGAGGAAGTAAAGAAACGGCGAGGGATTGATACGGCGCAGGGCGCGGTAGAGCGAGAAGGGCGGCAGTGTGAAGGGTGTTTCGAAGCGCTGCGAAAGGACGACCTGAAAGATATCGCCTGCCGCGATGTACTCCTTCGCGCGCTCAACCATGCCGTAATAGGTATCGCGCGGTGTGTTCGACTGCGGCTCTGCCAGAGATTCGATATCTGCCTCGCGCGTGCCATGCGGCAGTGCGCGATCGAAATCGGTGACGACATCGGAAAGCCTTTCGCTCGCCCGTGCATAGGCGGCGGTGGCACTGACATCGGGCTCGGGCCGCACGGGCGTCACGATCGTGACTTCGTCCTTCACGGAATCGAAAACGCAGATGACGGTGGGACGGATGAAGATGCCGTCCGGCAGGCCCAGCGCGTCCGGGTTCTCGTTCGGCAGATGCTCCATCAGGCGCACCATGTCGTAGCTCATATAGCCGAAGACGCCGGCCGCCATCGGCGGCAATTCCTCAGGAAGCTCGATCCGGGATTCCTCGATGAATGCACGAAGGCTTTTCAGTGCGCCGCCATCGCAAGGCACATAGGCGTCCGCATCGAAATGCGCCTTGCGGTTTATCTCGGCGCGGTCGCCTTGTGTCCGCCAGATAGCGTCCGGCTTGAGGCCGATGATCGAGTAGCGGTTGCGCGCATCTCCGCCTTCGACGGACTCGAGCAGGAAGCTGTTTGCCTTGCCTTCGGCAATCTTGAGCATGGCCGACACCGGCGTCTCGAGATCGGCAACGAGGCGTGTATAGACGACCTGAGGCCGGCCTTCCCTGTAGGCAGCGTCAAATGCACCGAATTCAGGCGAGATCATTGTGCGGCATCCGCCGATGTCAGTCGCTGCACGAGACCCTGATTGACCTTAACCCCGGCCTGGTTCTGATAACCGACGACGAAGGTCTGGAGCATGTCGGCGCCGATGGAGTCGGCAACATCTGTTCGCGCCTTCTCGTAGGAGTCCGATTCCTTTTCCGCTTCCGGCGTCCGTACCGAACGGACCTGCATCAGAATGAGGCTGTCGCCGACACCGACCGGGGCCCAGGTAAAGCTGCCCTCGGGCGTTGCGAACATGCGGGCGACCGCCGTGCGCGAAAATGTGTCGCTCTGGGCGTAGCGCTGAATGCCAGGCATGGTGAGGACGCTGCGATTGAGTTCGCCTGCGATCTTGTCGAAGTCTTCTCCGGCATTTCCGCGGTCAGCAAGCTTCTGGGCAATGTCTTCGAGGGCGGCGGCGCGCTGCTGGTCGTTCCAGACCTTGACGATCTCGTCGCGGACGTCGTCGAGCGGCTTCCGTGCAGATGGCGTCACGGTATTTATCTCGATCCAGTAATAGCCTTCCTTGCCAGTATCGAGAGGCGGAATCTGATCGCCCTCCATATTGTCGAATACGGCGTCGAGAAGCCCCGGCAAGTCGGGCAGATCCACGGCCTCGCCTTCGCGGGTCTGGCCATTCGCGGTGACGCCGGCGAAATTGCGAACCTGAAGGCCGAAGCGCTCAGAGATCGAGGCCAGCGTTTCGCCGCCCGCCCGCGCGTCTTCAATGGCGTTCTGGGTGTCGTAGATCTGTTCCCGCGCCAGTTCGATCTTGAGCGACGCAAGAAGCTGCTCGCGCACATCTTCGAATGTGCTCGGCTTGCCTTCCTCGATTGCATCTGTCCGGAAAATGGCCCAGCCGAGCGGTCCGCGCACGGGGTCGCTCCAGGCGCCCGATTCCGTGGCGAATGCTGCATCAGCCAGAACCGGCGAAAGCAGCTCGTCGCGAGTTACCTTGCCCAGATTCAGGTCTTCCTCGTCGAGGCCGAGCTCATCGGCGATTGCCGAGACAGCCGTACCCTCGCGCAGTCGGGCCAGTGCCGTGGAGGCATCGTCTTCGCTGGGAAAGGTGATCTGAACGAGCTCACGCCGCTCAGGCACGTCGTATTGACCGCGCCGTTCCGCATATGCCTCCTGAAGCTGCTCTTCGGAAACGGCAATAGTGCCGATAATGTCGGTCGGCTCGATTTCCATCACTGAGAAGTCGCGCGTTTCAGGCAGCGTAAAGGCAGAGGCACCTGCCTCATAAAGCGAGGCGATGTCCTCTTCCGTCGGTGCTGGCGTCTCGGTCACGAGCGACGGCGGGAGAATGATATATCCGGCCGTGCGGGTCTCTTCCTGAAAGTTCAGGATGGTCCTGGTCAGAATGTCCGGCGTGGGAATGCCTGCCTCGACAACGCCGGAAAGCTGCGCCCGCTGCATCCCCTTGCGGCGCTGCTCGATGAAGCGGTCTTCAGGGATACCGTTCTGCCGGAGAAGCTGCCGGAAAAGGTCGCGGTCGAAGCGGCCAAAGGCGCCCTGCAGATTGGGGTCGTTCACGATGTCGACGCCAACGGCCTCGTCACCGATCGCAAGGCCGAGATCGTTGGCCGCTTCGTCGAGCGAAATGACGGCAATGAGGCGGGAGAGCGCCATGCGGTCGCCTCCGAAACGCACGGCCTGCTCGCGGGTGAGCGGCTGGCCGAGCCGTTCCGACATCCGGTCGATTTCCATGCGGAATTCGCGCTCGAACGTGACCGAGTCGATTTTCTGGTCGCCCACTTCGGCCACCGTGTCGTCGCTGAAGCCGGTAAAGATGTCGGCAATGCCCCAAACCGCGAAGGCGATCACCAGAATGCCGATGATCGCAAATCCGACGATGCCGGAAGCGGTTTTCCGAAGACTGTCGAGCATGGTCCGTCTTTCTCTCCGGCCCCCTTGAGGCAAGGCGGCTCAATTCAATGTCGCAACGAGCGGTCCGGCCTCTGATGGCCCCGCGAACAAGGGCGGCATGATAGGTGCGAGGGCAGGGGGCCGCAAGCGGCTCGGCGGGGCTTCACGCTTGATTTTCCACGGAAAAATGCGGAAGCCCCGCCGTCCGGCAGGGGGGTGCTGCCGGGAACTCAGGCCTGCGCGCTGTACACAGGCGGCAAGCCGAACTCGACATAGATGCGGATGCTCGCCTGCGTCGCCTCAACAAGCGCCCACATCGCGACGAAGCTCGCCGCTGCCCAGAGCGAAAAGGCAAAGCGCGCGCCGAGGAAGTGCGGCGTCTCATCCTGCGCTGTCGCAAAGATCAGGGCGAAGAAGGCGACCTGAAAGGCGGGCAGTATGACGATGAGCGCCTGCAGGACGTCATCGGGCGGACGAGAGCTGAAGGACAGGCCGAGAAAGACCGCAAGCGCGACG
>JAJLKS010000550.1:0-2319 GCA_033838765.1 Alphaproteobacteria bacterium | reverse complement strand
CATGTTCACCGAAGCCTTTCCGTTCGGCGCCCTTTTCATCGCGACGATGAGTTTCACGCCGGGCCCGGCCAATCTAAGCCTGCTTTCCGTCGGTGCGTCGGTCGGCCTTGGCCGCGCATTGCCCTATCTCTTCGGCATCTGGGCGGGCGGCCTTTTCGTGATCGTTGCGGGCGCGCTCGGCCTTGGCGCCCTGTTCGTTGCCTGGCCCCAAGCCTATCTTGCCCTCAAATTCCTTGGCTTTGCCTATATCTGCTGGCTGGGCTGGAAGCTCGCGCGGGCTGGCTTTGGCGATACGGCGCATGATGTTGCGCCTTCCTTCTGGGCCGGGTTGCTGCTCCATCCGGTCAATCCGAAAGCCTATGTGCAGAATGTCATGGTGTTCACGGCATTTGTTGCGCCTGCCGCCCCTTATGCGCCGCAAGCAGTTGCGCTTGTCTGCGTCTCGATGACGGCAATGATGGCCGCAACCTCGCTCTGGGGCCTTGGCGGCGATGCGATCCGGCGCTTCGTGCGCGATCCGCGTGTCATGCCGGTCATCGCAGTGGCGGCTTCGGCCCTGATGGTCGCAAGCGTCGGTGCCGCGGTTTTCCTGTGATGTAACGGCGATTCCCGGGGGCGGCATCCCCGCTGACAATGCGCTTTCGCGGAATCCGGCGGCATCCTGCGGGTTCCGGCGCCCGAGATTTTCCGTCGCGGGGGTGTCATTTGACTTGGAGCAGGGAGAGGCATATACGCAGCGGCGGGACACCCCTCCCCACCGAGGGGCAGCTATCTGAAAGGGTAGGTTGCAAATGACCGCCACTGAGCGTCCGGCTGTGCGTCCGGCCAATCCGCACTTCTCCTCCGGCCCCTGCGCCAAGCGCCCGGGCTGGTCCGTCAAAAATCTCGAACAGGCACTCGTCGGCCGCAGCCACCGGTCCAAGCCGGGCAAGGCGCGCATCGTCGAGACGATCGACAAGACCCGCGCCATTCTCGGCGTGCCGGCTGACTATCGCATCGGTATCGTGCCTGCGTCCGACACCGGCGCCGTTGAAATGGCGCTGTGGTCGCTGCTTGGCGCACGCGGCGTCGACATGCTCGCATGGGAAAGTTTCGGCGAGGGCTGGGTCACGGATGTCGTGAAGCAGCTCAAGCTGAAGGATGCCCGCGTTCTGAAAGCGCCATACGGGCAGCTTCCGAACCTTGCGGAAGTCAATTTCGACAATGATGTCGTCTTTACCTGGAACGGCACGACGTCCGGTGTGCGCGTGCCGAATGGCGACTGGATCGCGGATGACCGAAAGGGTTTGACGATCTGCGACGCGACGTCCGCTGCCTTCGCGCAGGACCTTCCCTGGGCAAAGCTCGATGTCGTTACCTATTCCTGGCAGAAAGTGCTGGGCGGCGAGGCCGCACATGGCATTCTCATCCTCAGCCCGCGCGCCGTGGAACGTCTCGAGAGCTATGCGCCTGCCTGGCCAATGCCGAAGATTTTCCGCATGACCAAGGGCGGCAAGCTCATTGAAGGCATTTTCAAGGGCGAGACGATCAACACACCCTCCATGATCTGCGTCGAGGACTATCTCGATGCGCTGAACTGGGCGGTGTCGATCGGCGGACTGAAGTCGCTCATCGGCCGGGCGGATGCCAATGCCGCCGTGATTGCCGAATGGGCAGGCCGCACGCCTTGGGCCGAGTTCCTCGCAGAAAAGGTCGAGACGCGATCCAATACATCCGTCTGCCTCAAGATCGTCGATCCGCGCGTCACCGCGCTCGACGAAGAGGCACAGGTCGCCTTTGCAAAGAAGATTGCCGATCTTCTCGACAAGGAAGGCGTTGCCAACGATATCGCGGGCTATCGCGATGCGCCGGCAGGCCTTCGCATCTGGGCGGGAGCCACTGTCGAAGCTACCGACATGCGCGCGCTGATGCCCTGGCTCGACTGGGCCTTCGCTGAAGCCGTCGCCTCGCTCGAAGCCGCGGCGTGAACTGAACTCACTGCAAGATTGAACCCTTTTGTCGTCATTGCCGGGCCGGGCGCCAAGCCCGTGACCCGGCAACCCGGAGCCATCGTCCAGAAGTGCGGCTTCCGGATACCCGTCTCAGGGAATGACGAATGGAATAGATGGAGGCATGAATGCCCAAGGTTCTGATTTCCGACAGCCTGTCCCCCGCCGCCGTGCAGATATTCAAGGATCGCGGCATTGAAGTGGATGTGAAGACCGGCCTCGACCGCGACCAGCTTATCGAGATCATCGGCGAGTATGACGGTCTGGCGATCCGTTCGGCCACAAAGGTGACGCCGCCGGTTCTCGCTGCGGCGAAGAAGCTGAAAGTGGT
>JAJLKS010000549.1:0-5725 GCA_033838765.1 Alphaproteobacteria bacterium | reverse complement strand
GCCGCAGATGACGCATCCCGACCATATCGTCGATCTTGCTGAAAGCGCGGCCCTGCCGCTTCTTGAGCCGGTTTACCCGCTGACCGCCGGCCTGCCTCTGAAATCCGTTCAGAAGGCACTCCGTGCCGCCCTACCGCTCCTGCCCGACCTGCCGGAATGGCAGAACGGTCCGTGGCTCAAGTCCAATGGCTGGGCGCCCTGGTGCGCCTCGCTGCTCGCAGCGCATGAGCCCCGATCCGCCGCTGAGATTGCGCCGGATGCACCGGCCCGCGCCCGCCTCGCCTATGATGAATTGCTGGCGAACCAGCTCGCTCTTGGCCTCGTCCGGTTGCGTATGAAGAAACTGCCCGGACGGTCGATATCCGGCGATGGGCATCTGCGCCGCAAGGTCGAGGATGCACTCCCCTTCGCGCTGACTGGCGCACAGGCACGCTCGCTCGCGGAAATCGAAGCCGACATGAAGGCCCCCCATCGCATGTTGCGTCTGCTTCAGGGCGATGTCGGCAGCGGCAAAACGGTCGTGGCGCTGCTTGCCATGCTGAACGCGGTAGAAGCAGGCTTTCAGGCGGCCATGATGGCGCCGACGGAAATTCTCGCCCGCCAGCATCACGCGACCCTTCATCCCCTGTGCGAAGCGGCGGGCATCCGCCTCACGCTCCTGACAGGCCGTGAAAAGGGAAAGCAGCGCGAGGAAACTCTGGCGGCGCTCGCAAGCGGCGAAATTGACATTCTCGTGGGAACCCACGCCCTGTTTCAGAACGATGTCGCCTTCAAGGCGTTGGCCTTGGCCGTCGTCGACGAGCAGCATCGCTTTGGCGTTCACCAGCGTCTCATGCTCACCTCAAAAGGCGGCCCCGGAACGGATGTGCTGGTCATGACGGCAACGCCCATTCCGCGGACTTTGACGCTCACCGCTTATGGCGACATGGATGTCTCGAAGCTCGATGAAAAGCCGCCGGGCCGCAAGCCGGTCGATACCCGCGCGCTGCCGCTGGACCGTCTCGATGAAATCGTCGCAGGCCTTCCGCGCGCGCTCGCCCGCGGTGCCCAGATTTACTGGGTCTGTCCGCTTGTCGAGGAATCCGATGAAGTCGATGCCGCCGCCGCCGAGGAGCGATACAGACATCTTCATTCGATTTTCGGCGAGTTGGTGGGTCTGGTTCACGGCCGCATGAAGGCTGCCGACAAGGACGCGGTGATGGCGCGCTTTGCAGCCGGCAGCATCAAGATACTCGTTGCCACCACTGTCATCGAGGTCGGCGTCAATGTACCGTCCGCGACCGTCATGGTCATTGAGCATGCGGAACGGTTCGGCCTTGCCCAGCTTCATCAGCTGCGTGGCCGTGTTGGCCGTGGCGCGGACAAATCGAGTTGTCTCCTGCTCTACCAGACGCCGCTTGGCGAAACCGCCGAGGCGCGGATCAAGATCATGCGTGAAACGGAAGATGGTTTCCGGATCGCCGAGGAAGACTTGCGATTGCGGGGCGCGGGCGAATTGCTCGGTACGCGGCAGAGCGGTCTGCCGAGCTTCCGGATCGCCGACATCGAAACGCAGAAAGACCTCCTCGCGGCCGCCCATGACGATGCGCGCAGGATCGTCGAACGCGACCCTGAGCTTGAAACGGACCGGGGAAAGGCGCTTCGCACCCTCCTCTACCTTTTCGAACGCGAAGAGGCGATCCGCTATCTGAGATCAGGCTGAGGGAAGATTGGCGTTCCCCACCGGCACGGCCTCCGGCGCGATGTCTTCGCTTCTGCGCGGCGGCTCAACAAGGCCTGCCGAAATGATCATCTTCGCGCCTTCCTCGATCGTCATGTCTAGCACCCGGATATCTTCCTTCGGCACGAAAAGCAGAAAGCCCGATGTCGGATTTGGGGTGGTCGGCAGAAATACGCTCACGAGTTCGTCATGCTCGACACGTTCGAGGATTTCGCATTTCGTCTGCGTGGTGATGAACACAAGGCAGTAGATCCCCTTGCGTGGATATTCGATAAGCCCCACTTCGCGGAACGAGGCGTTGGACTGCGATATGACGGTCTCGAATATCTGCTTCAGTGCGCCGTAGATGCTACGGATCACCGGCATCCGAGCGACCAGCCGCTCACCCATGTTGAGCACGGTACGCCCGAAGATGTTGGCGGTCAGCGCACCCAGCAGCGTCAGCAGTACAAAGGCGATCAGCAGGCCAAGGCCGGGAATGTCGAACGGCAGGTAATTGTCCGGCTGATAGGCTTCCGGAAGGATAGGCGTGAACCAGGTGTCGATCAGGTCGATGAACCAGCGTGTGATCCAGATGGTTAGGCCGATAGGCGCCGCCACCACGAGGCCGGTCAGGAAATAGTTTCTGATCCGGGTCATGAAGCCAGGCTGTTTGGCCGGCAGAATCAAGGGCGGTTCGGTTCCGCTCTTCTGCGAATTTTGATCGTCCTGGGTGTTCATTCAGCCTGCCGCGGGCTCATCGGTAAACGGAGAGGGCCTCGTTGACGCCGGGGCGCGCTGCCCTTCCGGCCCCTTTGTCACTCATAGCATTGCGGGGCTTCCCTGTCAGGCGCGGCCCCTTATCATGGGGGCAATTGAGCATTGAAAATGAGGCCAAATAAAGCCTCGACCGACCAAGGGAGAACCGCCATGGCGACCGCCGCCCCCGGTACGAAAGTCCGGCTGCTGCCGGAAGACGAGTACACCCATACCCCGGACAAGGCCTCGAACTATAACGAGAGCATGTATTTCAACATGTTCGATCCGGGTCGGAAGATCGGCGGCTGGTTCCGCCTCGGCAACCGTCCGAACGAAGGCCATGCCGAAATGACGGTCTGCCTCTATCTGCCGGATGGCCGCGTCGCCTTCACCTATGGCCGCCCGAAGATTTCCAACAATGACGAAATGAATGCCGGCGGCATGAGGATCGAGGTGATCGAGCCCTTCAAGCGACTGCGCGTCACCTTTTCCGGCAAGGTCGTCGTGCTCGCCAATCCGTTCGACATGGCGGACCCCGCCCGTGCCTTCAAGGAAAACCCGGTCGTACCTTGCGAGGTCGAACTGGACTACGAAGGCGTTTCGCCAATGTTCGGCGGCGAGACGGTCAAGGAAGATGGCTCGCCCCTCGACCTCGATCCGGAGAAATCATTCGCCAAGGCCCATTATGAACAGCACATGGCAGCCAGTGGCCGCTTCAAGGTCGGCGAAGAAACATTCGAGGTGGAAGGGTTTGGCCTTCGCGACAAAAGCTGGGGACCGCGCTACTGGCAGGCGATCCATTGGTATCGCTGGCTGCCCATGAATTTCGGGCGCGACTTCGGCATGATGATTTCCATCGTGACGAATGACGAAGGCAAGCAGCGTCATGGCGGCATGGTGCTGAAGGACGGCAAGTACGATCTCATCACCAAATGCAGCATCGACAGCGATTGGGACGAGAACTGGTACCAGACGGCTCTGCGCGCAAGAGTTGAAACGGAATCCGGCGCAAACTACGAGATCGACGGCAAGGTGCTGTCGCTGATCCCGCTGCGCAACCGGCGCAAGGATGCCGACGGAACGGAGCTGAACACCCGGATCACCGAAGGCATGACGGAATACCGCTGCAACGGCATGGTTGGTTACGGCCTGTCCGAATATCTCGACCAGATTGTAGACGGCAAGCCCGTCGGTGCGGGCCATTGACATGAGCGGCGAGAACAATCCGATCGCGGCGCCGCTCGCCGAGGTTGCGCGCAAGCATATTCCCGGCGCGACCGGCATCGATGCGTTGAAACGTCTTTCAGGCGGTGCGAGTCAGGAAATCTGGTCCTTCGACGCGGTAACGCCCTCGGGCACCGTGCCGCTCATCCTGCGCCGGGCGCCAGGCGGTTTCCGCGATACCGGGCGTTCGGGAACGGCCGTCCCGCTTGAGACCGAAGCACGCCTGATCGACCTTGCGGAAGAAGTTGGCGTGCCGGTGCCGCCCGTCCGTCATGTCATGACAGAGGAGGACGGGATCGGTCAGGGTTTCATCATGGACCGAATTCCCGGCGAAACCCTCGCCCGGAAAATCCTGCGCGACGATGAATTCGCCGAAGCCCGCCCGAGACTTGCCAGGCAATGCGGCGAAGTTCTCGCCCGTCTCCACAAGGTCGACAAGGCAAAGCTCCCGCCGCTTCGCGTCGCCACTGGGCGCGACGAAGTCGAGCAGTACTTCACCACCTACAAGCAGCTCGACTATCCTCACCCTGTCTTCGAGCTTGCGTTTCGATGGCTGCGCGACAATGCGCCGCCGGACACGACCGAACTGACGCTTGTTCACGGCGACTTCCGCAATGGCAACCTGATGATCGGCCCGGAAGGACTCCGCGCCGTGCTCGACTGGGAAATCGCCCATGTCGGCGATCCGATGGCCGATCTTTCATGGATCTGCATCAACCCCTGGCGCTTCGGCAATATCGACATGCCGGTTGGCGGCTTCGGTCTGCGCGAAGACCTTTTCGCCGGCTACGAGGCTGCTGGCGGCGGCAAGGTCGACCCGGCCCGCATCAAGTTCTGGGAAGTGCTCGGCACCTTGAAATGGGGTGTGATGTGCATGGGAATGGCGTCCGCCTTCCTTCAGGGAGATCGCTCGGTGGAGCGCGCTACGATCGGCCGCCGTTCGTCCGAAACCGAAGTCGACCTGATGCGCCTTCTCGCCCCGCTCACCGGCAAGGACTAGAAAAATGCAGGATCAACCCTCCGCCATCGAGCTGATCGAAGTGGTCGGCGAATTCATCCGCAATCATGCCATGCCGCAATTGAAGGGCCATACGGCCTTTCATGCGCTGGTCGCGGCAAATGCGCTCGACATCGTGAAGCGCGAACTTGAAATCGGTCCGAAGGCGGCCGATGAGGAGCTGCGCCGTTTGAAGTCGCTGCTTGGCAAGGACGGCTCCATCGACGCCCTGAACCGCGAGCTATGCGCGAGGATCGAAAGCGGTGATATGACGCTCGACACGCCGGGCCTCCGCGAGCACCTCTGGGAAACGACCATGACTAAGCTCGCCATCGACCAGCCGAAATACTCCGGCTACAGGCGGGCTCTCGAAGAGAAGGCATGACTATCTCCCGGCGCATACGATAGGTGACTTTTTGGTAAGTGATTTCAGGTCACAATCCGGGGTTGGAAGCTGAACAGTTGACGGGCGGCCCGGAAACAAGTGCCAAACTATCAGGTAGTTGACATCGAAAGCATTGCGGAGCGGCATCCCGTTCGCGCCTTCGATGCCTATTGGAAAAGGCACGCTGGGGAAGGTGGCGTCCCCCGGCGTAACCAGATCAACCCGGCCGAAATAGCAGGCATTCTGCCCTGGCTTCTCGTTCTGGAAGCAAACCGCTTCGGTGCAAACACCGGCTATCGCTACAGGCTGGCCGGCACTGGCTGTACGGAGATTTTCGGGATCGACTACACCGGGAAATCTCTCGGCGAACATCTGACTCCGGAAGGAACGGAAATCCGGCGCCGGGAATTCGAGCAGACACTTCTCGAAGGCAGGCCGATCGTTTCGACAACCAACCTGCCCATCAAGGGCAAGGATTTCATCCGCGTTCATCGCGGTGTCTACCCGGTGCGGGCGACCGAGGATCGGGGCGACCAGATATTCGTCGCCATTGCGCCGGTCGCAACGGAATGCACCTGCCGCATTCCGGCGGCTCTCTAGGTTCCAAGACCGGCGGCAATTTTATCCCGATAGGCTGCGAGCCTCTCGCGATATTCTGAAA
>JAJLKS010000548.1:0-6173 GCA_033838765.1 Alphaproteobacteria bacterium | reverse complement strand
GGTTGTATGGGTGTACCTTCGGCACGCATGAATTGTGGAATGCGCGACAAGCCTCGTGCGTCGATCCATTCGGCGTTTGGGAGGGCAATTCTATGCGCATCCTGATTACCGGCCATCAGCCGATATTCTGCGAGGGGCTTTCCTCCATTTCGAACCGGCTCTATCCGGGGTGCGATATCAGGCTCGTTGCGGGACTTGATGCTGCAGCTCTCCCTGCCGCTGGCGATTTTTCCCTGATCCTCGCGGATATCGGCAATCCTTCCTCGCCTTCGGAAGTAGATGCTCTCGCCGATTTCGTCTCGCGGACGAGCGCGCGGATCGTCGTGTTCAGCGACCGCGTTTCGCCGGGCTTCGTGCGCGACGTCATGGAGCTTGGCATTGCCGGCTTCATTCCAAAGACGCTCGCTCTGAACCTCACTGAAAGTGCGTTGCGGCTGGTGGAACTGGGCGGACGTTACGTGCCGGATATTCTGCTGACCTCGTATGCGGAAGGTTTCGCAGATGCGCCGCAGTCCTTCGTCGCGGCCAGCCACCAGAAGCTCACGCCCCGTCAGCGGGAAGTGCTGCAGGAAATCGGCAAGGGCAGGTCCAATCAGGAAATCGCGAAGGTGCTCGGCATATCCATCGCAACGGTAAAGCTTCACGTAAACGCGATCCTGCAGGCGCTGGGCGTGCGTAACCGCACGGAAGCGGCAATCATCGCGCTGCGTGCGCAGGAATCGCATCCAGAGGAGGGACCGGCCTGACAGATCGGCTTTTCCGGCTGGCTGCGTCGCGGCCCTGGCGACTGGCGGGGGTATTCGCCCTCGTCCTATTCGTGCCCCTGCTCGTGGCATATGCATCCATCGGTCAGGGGAGCGCCTCCGGGGGTGTCGAGGCGAATGCTGCCCCTCGCGCCGCGGGCCTCTCCGGAGACTGTGCGCTTCAGGATGGTGAAGAGGTGCGTATTGCCGGCGTCATCGATGGCGACACGCTGGTGCTCGACGATGGCAGGGAGGTGCGGCTCAAGGGCATTCAGGCACCGAAACTCCCGCTCGGGCGGAGCGGGTTCGAGGCCTGGCCGCTTGCAGATGAAGCAAAAGCCCGGCTTGAAGGCCTCGCCGATGGAGCCAACGCGCAGCTTCGATATGGCGGCGCGCAGGGCGACCGGCATGGGCGCGTTCTGGCGCATGTCTTCGTGCAGCAGGCGGGGCGGGAGGTGTGGCTGCAGCGCTGGCTGCTGGATGCGGGTCTCGCGCGCGTCTACACATTCAAGGACAATCGCGCCTGTGCCGCCGAGCTTCTTGCGGCCGAGCGCGCGGCCCGGTCGGCATTGCGCGGCATCTGGCAGGATTCCTTCTACGAGATTCGCGATGGCAGCGATGCGGAAGGGCTGAACCGGCTCATCGGCAAGTTCGAGATCGTCGAGGGCGAGGTGCGATCCGCCGCGATCGTCCGCGGCCGGCTCTATCTCAATTTCGGCGAGGATTATCGCAGCGACTTCACGGTGACAGTAAGCGAGCGGGACATTAGGCTTTTCCGTCAGGATGAGCGCTGGGCCCGACTGCTTGAGAACGGAGAGACGCGGTCCCGGCCGCTGGAAGCGCTGAACGGCAGGCAGATTCGCGTTCGTGGGTGGCTGGCCCGGAACAATGGCCCGGAGATTTCGGCAACTCATCCTGAACAGATCGAGTTCATGGGAAATCAGGACTGACTTTCATGCCCTTGCCGGCTGAATCATCGAAATATTGTGGAGCGTCGCTGCAAGCGGCCATGCCGGGAGCGAGGTTGATGCTTGCAGTGCTGTTCGCTGCGGCCTGTTTCGGCATTTCCGGTTGCACCACGAACCCGGCAACAGGCGCACGCCAGATCACGCCGATCATGTCCCCCGCCGATGAGGCCGAGGCCGGTGCGGCCGCTCATCCCAAAATTCTTCAGGCCTATGGCGGCGCCTATGATGATGAAAAGCTCGGCGCCTATGTCGCAAGCGTGACGGCGAGAATCGTTCGTGCGACGAACCAGCCGGAAAATCACTATCGCGTCACCGTGCTCGACAGCCCGGTCGTCAATGCCTTCGCGCTGCCCGGCGGCTATGTCTATGTGACGCGCGGGCTGATGTCGCTTGCGAATGACGAAGCGGAACTTGCAAGCGTGATCGGCCATGAGATCGGCCATGTGGCTGCGCGGCATTCGGCGCAGCGCCACACGGCGGCGGTCGGCACATCGGTGCTTGGTGCGGTGCTCGGTGCTGTTGTGGGAAGCAGCGCGGTCAATCAGGTTCTCGGTCTTGGCAGCCAGGGATTGCTTGCCAGCTATTCGCGCGATCAGGAATACGAGGCGGATCTTCTCGGCGTCCGCTATCTGGCCAATGCCGGTTACGACCCTTATGCGGCGGCGGATTTTCTCGGCTCGATGAATGCACGGGAAACACTCGAGGCGAAGCTCCGCAACATGCCAGGACGTGACGCAAGGAACAGCTGGCTTGCCAGCCACCCCGCAACGCCTGCCCGAATCGAGGCAGCGCTCGTTCATGCCCGCGATTCCGGCATTGCGCGCAGTGCGGCGGAGCGAAACCGCAGCGCCTATCTTTCAGCGCTCGATGGAGTGCTCTATGGCGACGACCCGGCGGAAGGCATCGTGCGGGACAGGCTGTTCATCCATCCCGTGCTTGGCCTTTCCTTCGAGGCGCCGCCGGGCTTCATCATCGTCAATGCGCCTGCGCAGGTATCGATTCAGGGACCGGATCGCACGGTGGCAAAATTCGACATGGGCAAGAAGCCCGCCGGTCAGGAGATCGGCGACTATCTTGGAAACAGCTGGGCGAGCGGCGTCCGGATCGGGAAGGTTGAGCGATTCAATCTCAACGGGATGAAGGCTGCGACCGCGCCGACCGTCATCGGCGACTACAATGCCCGCCTCGTTGCGATCGAGTTCGCTCCGGATCGGGTCAGCCGGTTCATTCTCGGCACCTTGCCGCAGACGGGGCAGAAACATGCATCCGGGCTTCAGGAGATGGTGATGAGTTTCCGGAAGATTTCGGCTGCAGAGGCGAAAGCGGCAAAGCCCCTGCGCATCAGGATCGTGACCGCGCGCCGGGGCGACAGCGCAGCCTCGCTTTCAAGCCGGATGAGTTATGCCGATTACCGGGAGGACCGGTTTCGCGTGCTGAACGGGCTTGAGGCCGGCGATAGCGTGGCGGCAGGCGCGCGCTACAAGATCGTTTCGGAATAAGCTCAGGCGAGAAGACCCGCTTCCTCCGGATCGGGCACCTTGGCAAGCAGCGCCTCGCGCATCTTCTTCATGGCGGCGTGCTCGATCTGGCGCACGCGTTCCTTGGATATGCCGAGGCGCTCGCCAAGTGTCTCGAGCGTCACTGCGTCGTCGCGCAGGCGCCGCTCGCGAATAATCACGAGTTCGCGTTCGCTCAATGTCTCCAGCGCACTTTCGATCCACTGCGTGCGCTTCTCGGTGTCATGCGTTTCCATGACCTCTTCATCGGGAAGTGGACGGTCGCAGGTGAGGAGATCCTGCCATTCGGCCACGCTGTCGGACGAGGCATCGCCGATCGGGGCATTGAGTGAGCGGTCGCCGGCCATCAGGCGTGCGTCGACGGCGGCGACATCCTTCGTCCCGACGCCAAGGCGCTCGGCAATGAAGATGCGATCATCCTCAGTCAGGTTCTGCCGAGTGCCGTTGTCGATCAAGGCGCGCAGCCGGCGGAGATTGAAGAAGAGCGACTTGTGGGCTGCGGTCGTGCCGGTCCTCACGATCGACCAGTTGCGAAGGATATAGTCCTGGATCGCGGCGCGGATCCACCATGTCGCATAGGTCGAGAAGCGGACTCCGCGCTCCGGCTCGAAGCGTGCCGCCGCCTGCATGAGGCCGACATTGCCCTCCTGCACGAGGTCGCCATATGGGAGGCCGTAATTGCGGAACCGTGTCGCAAGCGAAATCACGAGGCGCATATAGGCCCGTGTCAGCTCGTGAAGGGCGTGTTCGTCCCTGTCCTGCTTCCAGCGCCGTGCGAGCTCGAATTCCCGCTCTTCATCGAGAAGCGGCACGGTCATTGCCCGCTTCATGAAACGACGATTGGCCCGCTGTGTTTCTGGAGTGTCCATGTGCATCACCTGTTCACTCCTCTTGCTACGTTCCGTATCCGGGTTCGGACCACAGGTCCGAAGCGGAATTCTTTTGTGCCTTTCTCACGTCAACAACGGACGGGATGGCGAAATGTTCCTTTCATTTCCGGCGGTTGACCGGAAAAGAAAAAGCCCGGCGCGAAGCCGGGCTTTCCCTGGTCTCGTATGCGAACGGCTTATGCCGCCTCGCTGCTCGCCTCGTCGGACTTTTCGTCCTTTTCGCGCTTGGGCGTGCCCTGAAGCGCCTGCTCCACGCGCTGGATGGCGGCGTCTTCCCCGATACGCTCCACGGCCGCCACTTCGCGGGCCATGCGATCGAGAGCGGCTTCATAAAGCTGGCGTTCCGAATAGGACTGTTCCGGCTGGCGCTCGGAGCGATAGAGATCGCGGACCACTTCTGCGATCGAGATCAGGTCGCCGGAATTGATCTTTGCCTCGTATTCCTGCGCGCGGCGGCTCCACATGGTGCGCTTGATGCGGGCGCGGCCACGAAGCGTTTCGAGCGCGGAGTCGACGACACCGGAATCGGAGAGCTTGCGCATGCCAACGGCATTCGCCTTGTTGGTGGGCACGCGCAACGTCATCTTTTCCTTGTCGAAATTGATGACGAAGAGTTCGAGCCTGTGACCGGCAACTTCCTGTTCCTCTATCTCGAGGATCTGGCCGACGCCGTGAGCGGGATAAACCACGAATTCCTTGGCCTTGAAGTTCGGCTTCGGCGCGGCGGGCTTTGCGGGTTCGGCCTTCGCCTTGGGCGCTTCGGGCTTTGCCGGCGCCGCAGGCTTTGCCGCGGCGGCCTGCTTTGCCGGGGCTACCGGGGCGGCAGTGCTTTTGTTCGCCTTTTCCGCGCGGCTCTTCGCGGCGGCCATGAGCTTGCTGGCGGCGTTGCTCGGGCGCGTGCCGAGTTTCTTTTCGGCGGCCGGTTTGGCGGCCGATTTCTCTGCCGCGGGCTTAGCGGCCGGCTTTGCCGCGGCGGCCTTTGCCTTCGGCTTGGCGGCGGGCTTGGCCGCTGCCTTCGCTGCAGGCTTTGCAGCGGTCTTGGCCTTGGCGGGAGCCTTCGCCTTCGCAGCGGGTTTCGCCGCAGCCTTGGTCTTGGGAGCGGATTTCGTTGCCTTGGTCTTGGCAGACGCCGCCTTGGCTGGTGCCTTCTTCGCAGCCGGTTTCGCAGGCGCAGACTTCGCCTTCGCGGATGCCGATTTGGACTTAGCAGTCTTTGTCGTTTTGCTCGCCATCGTCTCTACCTGTACCCAGCCCTTCCAAATTCCAAATGCCGGAAGAAGGGCATGAACCTTTCCAGCCGGCTTCGCGTTTTCAATTCCCGCCAGGCAACTTTGCCTGCCTGTTCTTCCAGCCGCCGAGAGGGACGGGCCAAAACCGGGTTTCGGCCCCACAATCCTTCCGCCTCAGACGAAGAACGAACCCGGCGAATGGCGACCAACACTGCCTTGCGTCAACATTCAGGGCGTCAAACCCAAATCAAGGAAGGCGACCCACGCGCTTTGACCGATTGATAGAACTTTCGATCAGGTGCGCTTCTAATCGCGGGAATTCTTACTGCGACATATATAGCACAGAAACCCCGCCTATGGAAGGCAGGGCGCAAAAAAGACAGTTAACACAGTAGGATAGGGCCATTTCCTCGCAGATTTCTGCGTCTTTTGGCCGATCCGGGAGGCTGTTCAGGCTGGCGAAATATCAGTCGCCTTCGCCGGGCTCGGGGCTGAAATGCTCCTCGAACTTGCCGCTCACGCCCTGCCATTCGTCGGCATCGGCCGGGGGTTCCCGCTTTATGGTGATATTCGGCCATTTGGAGGCGTATTCGGTATTGAGCTCCAGCCACTTCTCGAGGCCCGGTTCCGTATCCGGCTTGATGGCCTCGGCGGGGCATTCGGGCTCGCACACACCGCAATCGATGCATTCGTCGGGGTGGATGACCAGCATGTTCTCGCCCTCGTAGAAGCAGTCGACGGGGCACACCTCCACGCAATCCATATATTTGCAGCGGATGCAGGCTTCGGTCACGATATAGGTCATCGCACTCTCCAGTGGTGCGGC
>JAJLKS010000547.1:0-3529 GCA_033838765.1 Alphaproteobacteria bacterium | reverse complement strand
CGGGAAGCACAAGATTCTCGACGTTGCGACCGGCACGGGGATCAACTCGGTGCAGCTGCTGAAGGCAGGTTTCGATGTAACAAGCGTCGATGGCAGCGCGGAAATGCTCTCAAAGGCTTTTTCCAATGCGCGCGATCATGGCTTCGTCATGCAGACCGTTCATGCGGACTGGCGCTGGCTCAACAAGGATGTGCATGGCAAGTTCGACGCGATCATCTGTCTCGGCAATTCCTTCACGCATCTCTTCGATGAGCGCGACAGGCGCCGCGCCCTGGCGGAGTTCTATGCCGCATTGAAGCATGACGGCATTCTGATCCTCGATCAGCGCAACTATGACGCCATTCTCGACCGCGGTTTCAGTACCAAGCACAAATACTATTATTGCGGCGACAAGGTCACAGCCGAACCGGAGCACATGGACGACAGTCTCGCCCGCTTCCGCTACACGTTCCCGGATAACAGCGTCTACTACCTGAACATGTTTCCGCTGCGGAAGAACTACACCCGCAAGCTGATGCACGAAATCGGATTCCAGAAAATAGCGACCTACGGAGATTTCCAGGCCGACTACAAGGACGAGGAAACCGACTTTTTCATTCACGTCGCGGAGAAAGCCTATGAGCAGGACTAGGTCGAATGCCGTCGCGCAGGCGGAAGCCTATTACGATAGCCCCGATGCGGATTCCTTCTATTTCACGATCTGGGGCGGCGAAGACATCCATATCGGGATGTATGAAAGCGACGACGAGGCGATCGTGGCGGCGAGCCATCGCAATGACGAAACGCTTGCCTCCCTGCTCAAGGGTGTGACGAAGGATTCCGTGGTTCTCGATATTGGCGCAGGTTATGGCGGCGCTGCGCGGCACCTTGCGAAGACGCGCGGCTGCAAGTTGATCTGCGTCAATATCAGCGAGAAGCAGAACAAGCTGAACCGCGAGCTGAACAGGAAGGCCGGCCTTGAGGATCGTGTCGAAGTCCTGCACGGCGACTTCGAAAACATTCCGGCGGAAGCGGGCAGTGTCGATGTCGTGTGGTCGCAGGACGCCATCCTTCATAGCGGCAACCGTCCTCGCGTTCTCGACGAGGTGAAGCGCGTGCTGAAGCCGGGCGGTCAGTTCATCTTCACCGATCCGATGCAGGCAGACGATTGCCCGGAGGGCGTCCTGCAGCCGATCCTCGACCGCATTCATCTTGAAACGCTGGGGAGTTTTGGCTTCTACGACAGGGAGCTCACGGCGCGCGGCTTCGAGAAGCTGGAGGCGATCGACATGACGCATCAGCTTCGCCGCCATTACTGGCGTGTGGGACAGGAGCTGGAGGCCAATTACGACAGGCTGACAAAGGGCGCCAGCACGGAATATCTCGATAACATGCTGAAAGGGCTTCAGCGCTGGGTCGAGGGCGCCGACAAGGGCTGGCTGGCATGGGGCGTGATGCATTACCGCTTGGCAAAGTAGCGGGCCGGGAATAGATTTATCCCGCCGGAACGACCGGCAAGAGGGATCGGAAGATGAACGCGACACTTTTCGCTCAGCTGAACTGGTGGACCACCTGAAGGGTGGCCACGTTCCGTCGTCTGACGACCAAACCGGACAAGGCCGCCCCATCTGGAGGCGGCCTTTTCGTTTGCGTGTAGAGCATCGAAGGCCAATCCGGGTGGCGGCCAAAGCCGCATATCGGGAGAAGCATCATGCTGACGAAGCAACAGCGTGCCGGGCGCGAATTCGAGCTTGAGGGCATTGTCCCCTGGGGACGGCGCTATTCGGAATATGAAGCGTTTTTCGGACTGGCCGGTGGTCTGCATTCCGGGCGAGTACTCGATGCCGGCGGCGGGCCTTCGTCGTTCGCGGCTGAAGCCCATGCGAGGGGCATCGATGTTGTGGCGGCAGATCCGCTCTACGGTTTCTCGGGCGGTGAGATCGAACGGCAGGTCAAGCGGACGGCGGATGCGATGAGGGCGGGGCTCCGCCGCGCCGCCTATCGCTTCAACTGGAACCATTACGGGTCGGAGGAGACGCTCTTCCGGCTCAGGCACGAGGCGCTGGCGCTGTTTCTGGCAGACTACGAAGAGGGAAGGCGGGAAGGGCGCTATGTGGCATGCGGACTGCCCTCATTGCCGTTTACGGATGGCTCGTTCCGCCTCGCGCTTGTCTCTCATCTTCTGTTTCTTTATGGCGACACACTCGATTTCCAGTTCCATCTCACGGCGATGCGGGAGCTGTTGCGTGTTGCAGGCGAGGTTCGCATCTTCCCGTTGATCAATCTCGACGGGTTGCCGTCGAGCCATCTGCCGCGCGTCGTGAAATCACTTCGCGCCGAAGGAGCCGAAGTGGAGATCGTGGAAGTCCCGTACGAGTTTCAGCGCGGTGCGAGGTGCATGTTGAGGGTTAGGTGACGATGAACAGCCGGTTGCCGAAGCGGATGTGCCCAATGGACAGGCCTTAGCGGGCGACCCTGTCCAGGAAGGCGTCGATCGCTGCAATCACTTCCGGCTCGTCGAGGAAAGGCGCGTGGCCCCGGTCCTTTGCCGTGATGGCGGAAACGTCGGGATATTCTCCGGTCATCCGGCTCACGATTTCCGCGCTCAGCAGGTCCGAGTTCTCGCCGCGTACGACAAGAACCGGCTTTTGGGCCAGCGCACCGAATTGGGGCCACATGGTCGGCGTTTCGCCATGCGAGGCTTCAAGCCCCTTGCGCATCGCCGTTCCGAGCTTCGGGTCATAGTCGAGTTTCGGCGAGCCGTTTTCCTCAGAGAAGGTGCGGCGGCTGAAGGCGCGCCATTCCTCGGCGGTGAGATTGGGAAATTCGCGCTCGTTCATCATCCGCAGTTTCACGGCCGCTTCGTCCCAGGTCTGCGGTGTCTCCATGACGCCGACGTAACCGGCGATGCGCTCGATGCCTTTTGCCTCCAGCTCCGGCCCTATGTCGTTCAGCACCGCGGCCTTAATGACGGTGGGCCGAAATGCAGCCATCGCCATGGTGACGATGCCGCCGCGCGAGGTGCCGATGAATACCGCCTGTCCGATGCCCGCCGCGCCCATCAGGTCGAGCGTGTCCATCATTTCGTGAGCAGGCGTGTAGTCGGCCCAGTTGTCGCACCAGGACGAGCGGCCGCGGCCCCGGAAATCGGGACAGAGAACGCGATGCCTCGCTGAAAGATGGGTGGCGAGCGCGTCGAAATCCTTGGAGTTGCGGGTGAGACCCGGCAGGCAGATGACAGGCGCTCCCGGTGCGGCCCGGTCGCCATAATCCCGGGCATAGAGTTTCAGCCCGTCCTGACTTGTGTAGAAAAGGTCACGAAATGCGGCGGCCATTCGGCGGCTCTCCACGCTGTTGCGAGGCAGCGATCTTGTTCAAGCATCGCCTTGGCGGCAAGCGGCAAGACGCAGTCAGCGGTCTTCCGCCTCGATAACCGGGGCCATGCCGCTCGCGGGCGAGGCGACCGGGACGGGTGTTGCCGCGCCGGTTGCTGAAAGGGGCGCCGATGCGGGCGTTGCCCCTGGAGGTGCCAGCGGGATGTTGCTCGGGC
>JAJLKS010000546.1:0-1930 GCA_033838765.1 Alphaproteobacteria bacterium | reverse complement strand
CCAGACGCACCACGGCGTCCGCTCCCTTCAACCTGCGATGGACCGCAAATCTTTCCGGAAGGGGCGTGCGGAGGAAATGCGCCGCCGCGGCGACCCGTCAGGCCGCTGTTCTCCGCCCTATACGACAATCAATATCGGCACCATCAAGGGCGGCACCGCACTCAACATCATTCCGAAGACCTGCTCCTTCCTCTGGGAATACCGGATGCTGCCGGGCGCCGATCCGGAGGAGATCATCTCGCGTTTCAACGAATACGCGGAGAACGAAGTCCTGCCACGCATGCGCGCCGTCTTTCCGGGCGCGAAAATCGAAACCAGGGCGCGCGCGCAATCACCCGGCCTTGCCGCGCTTGACGGCGATCCGGGCGAAACGCTTGTCATGAAGCTCGCGCAATGCAATTCGGCCGAAGCCGTTTCCTACAATACCGAGGCCGGGCTCTTCCAGCTTGCCGACATTCCAACCGTCGTTTGCGGGCCGGGCGACATTGCCCAGGCACACAAGCCGGATGAATTCATTGAGATCGCTCAGGTGAAGGAATGCGAGGCATTCATGCGCCGCCTCGCCAGTTACGTCTCAGGCCTGCCGCTGTAGGTCCGGTGCGCCGCGCATATTGCGGCTCGCATAGAGCGAGCGCATGAAGGAGATGATCTCCGGCGCCTGCTTTCGCAGCAAATCCACATTCGGGTTCTTCGTAAGGTCGCCCGCATCGACCGGCATGATGTCGCCGCCGGGGTCGCCGTGAAACACTTTCTCGAAGCCCATCGTCCAGTCGGGAAAGCTGCGTTCCTCGCGATTGCGCTCAAGGACGCGCAGAAGCGCGCTGTGCCTCGGGTCCTTTGCAATCCGGCGATAAGACTGTTCGACCATCGATCTTTCGCCTTCCAGCACCTGGAAGAACGTGCCATCGACAAGCAGAAGCATGCCCGACAGCCCGTCGCGGCGATTGTTCGCCGTCGAGGCGCGCAGAATGTCATGCACCTCGGCATCGCGCATGCCGGGCCTTGCGGCGCTCATATAGGCAATCTGGTAGATCATGACGTCGGACAGTTCCTGCGGTTTCACCCTGCAGAATATTGTCCGCCGGGTTTAAAGGCGGTTAACGCAGTCCGGACGCAACCTCAGGCTGCGTCAGCGCAGAGCAGCTCCCATGCTGCGGCGGATTTCGGCCGTGAGCGACGCGTCGAACTCGCGGGCGAGCTGCTGCATCAGCTGTCCATAGGCCGCATCCCGCTCGTTCAGACTTGGGCTTTCGAGCACGGTGCGGTTGGCGCTTGCTTCCACACTGACCGACCACTGGCTGAGTTCGCCCGGCCGCTCGCCCGGCCGGTCGACGTCGAGACGAGCCCGCCAACGCGCGGTCCGACGGTCATCCTGCTGGTCGCCGAAGACGGCGGTGAGCCCGCCTTTCTTGGGCAGGTCTTCGGAAATGACGCTGCCATCGAGCACGGTCAGCACCGCCGTCCCGCGCGGTCCGACGCCGACGAGCCGTGCCGCCGCCCAGCCGCGCGCAGTGCTCACCGGCGTCACGCTGTAGAGATGTTCGACATTGGGGGCGCGGCCGGGCGGCTGATACCGGCTCTCGACAGTGACGGACGCGATATCGATGCGAAGCGGCGCCTGCGCCTCGAAGCTGGCAGGCTTCGGCCCGGAGGGCGCCGAGGGCTCTGCGGTGCAGGCCGAAACCAGCACAAGCGCCGCGAAGGCGGCGCTGGCGACACGAAGGGAGGCAAGGTTCACACCGGCAATGCGCTTCACGGAAATCCCTCTCAGTTCAGCCCGTCCTTCAGCTCGGCGGGTTCGAAGACATAGACCTCGCTGCAGAATTCGCAGGTCGCGGTTATCACACCATCCTGCACCATTTCGTCGATTTCATGGCCGCCGAAGGATCTAAGGACAGATGTCATCCTGTCACGCGAGCAACGGCAGGAG
>JAJLKS010000545.1:0-6038 GCA_033838765.1 Alphaproteobacteria bacterium | reverse complement strand
ATAGTCCATGAGGAAGGAGGCCGCCTCGAAGGCAGCCTGCCGGTGGGCCGAAGCGGCAATGACGAGCACGATATTGTCGCCGGGCTGGAGCTTGCCCACGCGATGCACGATCAGGCTTGCCTGAAGCGGCCAGCGCCGATTGGCTTCTTCTTCGATGCGTGAAAGTTCCTTTTCCGTCATGCCGGGATAGTGCTCGAGTTCGAGCGGTACATCGCGGACAAGGCCGGAGAATGTGACCACCGCGCCGATATCCGTGCTGCCCTCCGTCAGCGCCTTCACTTCGGCGCCGATGTCGAAATCTCCGGTCTGGACGCGGATCATGGCCTCAACCGCCCGTGACGGGCGGGAAGAAGGCGATTTCCGATGCGCCTGCGACCGGCGAGGCGAGGTCGCCATGCTCCTGATCGACGGCACAGCGAATGACCGAAAGATCAGCGAAGGCGAGGGCATAGTTCTCGCCGCGCGATTTCAGCCAGTCGATCACGTCCGCGACATCGCGGATGGCGGCAGGCAGCGTCACCTCTTCCTCGGAAATGCCGGCCTTCTGCTTCACCCATGCGAAGTAGAGGAGTTTCAAGGCCTGGATTCCCCTTCGGCAGCGGCGGGCGGCTGCGGCTTTTTCGCGGGCTCGTCCTCGCGCAGATGCACGATGCCGGCTCGGAAATAGTCGATGCCCGTATAGAGGGTCAGGATTGCGGCCGCCCAGAGGAGCGTGATGCCGGTCTCGGTAATCCCCGGCATGACCTTGTCGCCAGCGGGCCCGGCAAGCAGGAAGCCGAGCGCAACCATCTGTATCGCCGTCTTCCATTTCGCAAGCTGCGTCACGGGCACGCTGACGCGAAGTTCCGCCAGAAATTCGCGCAGGCCCGAGACGAGAATTTCGCGGCAGAGAATGATGATCGCCGCCCAGAGCGAGAAGCCGGCGATGATGTCCTGCCACGTCAGCGCGATCAGCACGACCGCGACGAGTAGCTTGTCGGCGATCGGGTCGAGCATGCGGCCGAGCTTCGACTGCTGCTCCCAGGCGCGGGCGAGATAGCCGTCGAAGAAATCGGTGAGGCCCGCGATGATGAAAAGAGCGACCGCGACCCAATGCGATGCGTCGCCCGGGATGTAGAAGCAGACCACCACTGCCGGCACCAGCGCGATGCGGAAATAGGTCAGCAGGTTCGGAAGATTGGTGGCCATTCTGCAGTCAGCTCCCTTGTCAGCGGCCAGAGTTTATCACCCTCGCCTCAAAAGTCGCGGGGGGTCCGGCCCATATTCAGGGCGTCGTATCGGGATTGCCGTGAAAATGATCGTAAACGGCACGGGCGACCTTCTCGCTGATCCCGTCAACTGCCTCGAGATCGGCGAGGCCGGCACGGGAGACGGCGCGGGCCGAGCCGAAATGCTGCAGAAGGGCACGCTTGCGGCCGGGGCCGATGCCGGGAATTTCGTCCAGCGGGTTCGCACCGATGGCCTTCGAGCGCCTGGCGCGATGGCTGCCGATCGCATAGCGGTGTGCCTCGTCGCGCAGCCGCTGCAGGTAGTAGAGAACGGGGTTGCGCGGTTCCATCATGAAGTCGGGCTTGCCCGCCATGAAGAATCGCTCGCGGCCCGCGTCGCGCTCCGGCCCCTTGGCGACGCCGACGGCCGTCACGGTCTCGATCCCGAGTTCGGCAAGCACATCGAGCGCGACTTTCAGCTGGCCCGCGCCGCCATCGATCAGGATGAGGTCGGGCCAGGCATTTTCATCCGCCTTGTTCTCTTCGCTCTCCTTCAGGAGGCGGGTGAAGCGGCGCGTCAGCATTTCGCGCATCATGGCGTAGTCGTCGCCGGGCTCCACATCCTCGCCCTTGATGTTGAACTTCTGGTACTGGTTCTTCATGAAGCCTTCGGGCCCCGCCACGATCATGCCGCCGACGGGCTTGGTGCCGGAGATATGGCTGTTGTCGTAAACCTCGATCCGAGATGGCGGTGCATCGAGGTCGAAGGCGTCCGCCACGCCTTCGAGAAGTTTCCTTTGCGTCGAGCTTTCGGCGAGACGGCGGCCCAGCGCCTCGCGCGCGTTGGTCAGTGCGTGATCGACGAGCTCGCGCTTCTCGCCGCGGCGCGGCAGGCCGACGGCGACCTTGCGGCCCGCGCGAATGGTGAGCGCCTCGGCAAGCAGCGCGCGGCCCGGCCCGTCATGGCTCAGGAGCACCATTCGGGGGGGAGGGCGGTCCTCGTAGAATTGCGCGAGAAATGCATCGAGCACGTCCTCGGTCGAAAGTTCCCTGTCGTGGCGCGGAAAGTAGGCGCGGTTGCCCCAGTTCTGCCCGGCGCGAAAGAAGAAGACCTGCACACAGGTCTGGCCGCCTTCGGTCCATGCCGCAAAGACATCGGCCTCGGCGACGGTCTGCGGATTGATACCCTGATGCTGCTGGATCTGCGTCAGCGCGCGGATGCGGTCGCGGTAGATGGCAGCGCGCTCGAAGTCGAGTTCGGCGGAAGCCCGATCCATCAGCGCCGCGAGTTCACGTTGCGTCTTGCGGCTGCGGCCTTTCAGGAAGTCGCGCGCTTCTGCGACGAGTTTCGCATAGCCCTCTTCATCGATCTCGCCGGTACAGGGCGCACTGCAGCGCTTGATCTGGAAGAGAAGGCAGGGGCGGGTGCGGCTCTCGAAAACACTGTCGGAGCAGGAGCGCAGCAGAAAGGCTTTCTGCAATGCGTTCAGCGTCGCCGTCACCGCGCCTGCACTTGCGAAAGGCCCATAATAGTCGCCCGTCCGTGCGCGGGCACCGCGATGTTTCAGCACCTGCGGGAAGGCGTGATCCCCGGTGAGCAGGATATAGGGGAAGGACTTGTCGTCCCGCATCAGCACGTTGTATCGGGGCTTCAGCCGCTTGATGAGGTTCGCTTCCAGAAGCAGCGCATCGGTTTCGGTCGCGGTGGTGATGAACTCCATCTGCGCCGTGGTGGCGATCATGCGGGCGATGCGGTTCGAATGGCCGCCGAGCTTGGTGTAGCTCGCGACCCGCTTTTTCAGGCTGCGTGCCTTGCCGACATAGAGCAGTTCGCCATCGGCGGCATACATGCGGTAGACGCCGGGGCTGTCCGGCAGCAGCTTCACCTTGGCCGCAATCAGCGCTGCACCCGCGGGCTTTTCCGGGGCGGTGGGCTCTGTTCCTGTCGTGTCGCCGGGTTCGCTCATGGAATTCTGTATAGCATTGCCGTTGCGGGCCGGCGCAGCTGTCGCCTTTGCGCCATATTGGTGCGGTCCCTGTGGATAAGTTTGTTGACAGCTTTGGCAGCTAAACCCGCCATTGCGGTCAAGGTCTTGTAATAATTAGGATTTGTGACGCTGCGCGGAAAGCCTGCCTCGTTTTAAGGCATTGAAACATATGAGTTTTTCTGACCTATGCGGGCGCATCCGAACTGCCGGTGCGGCGGCGCTCCGTAATATTCGTGATGCCGGCCGGGCGCGGCGCTGCTGTGCACAAACCTTCCGTGTGCGGCATTTGGAATCTCCAAATGTTTGATTCCATTGCCGCTTTCCGGGGACCTTCCGGCGTCAGGAACGATGGCGCGTCCGCTCGATCTCGACGCCGACGCTTGAGGCTTCGGGAATGACCGCCAGCTTTTCGACCCGGACCCGGGCCACCTGGACCCGCTCATCGCCAAGGCAGGATGCCGCGATGCGTTCGGCCAGCGTCTCGACGAGGTTCAGATGCCCTTCCTCGACAATCGCCCGGATATTGCCGACGACGCTCGCGTAGCAGACGACATTCTTCAGATCGTCGCCATGCGCGGCTTCCGCGACGGTCAGGTCGACATTGACGCGGATCGGCTGGGTGCGGCCCTTTTCGTCCTTGTAGACGCCGATATGGGCATCGAGCAGCAGATCGCGCACGAATACATGGCGGATCGCCCGTTCCGCACTGGCGATCTTCAGCGGCGTCACATTGTCGGGCTGGCTCATGATGCGTCCTATTCGGAAATGCCGGTGATGTCCGGCGTTTCCCATGCGAGGTGCTGGCCGCCGTCGAGCGCGATCATCTGGCCGGTCATGGCGGGCGCGGAGAGAATAAACCGGATGGTGGCGTAAATCTCTTCCGGCGACGTGCCGCGGCGAAGAATTGTGCCGTCGAGCTGCTTCTGGAAGTCGGCGGATGTCTGGCGGGCATTGGCGAGCGTAGGGCCGGGGCCGATCGCGTTGACACGGATCGAGGGCGCGAGCGCGCGGGCGAGGATCTGCGTCATGTCCCAGAGCGCCATCTTGCTCACAGTGTATGAGAAGAAGCGGGGTGTCGGCGCCCAGACGCGCTGGTCCGCGATGTTGACGATGTTTCCTTCCGCGCCTTGCGGAAGCTGCGCTGCGAAGCCTTGCGAGAGAATGGCCGGCGCGCGCAGATTGACGTCGAGATGGGCGGCCCAGCTCTCGGCCGTCATCGTGCCGATCTCGTCATGCTCGAACAGCGAGGCATTGTTGACGAGGAGCGCCAGTGGACCGACCTGGCGTGAGGCCTCGGCAATGAGGGTCTGAGTGGAGGCGAGGTCCGACAGGTCGGCCTGAACCGTCTCCGCCCTGCCGCCCGCGTTGCGGATTTCTGCAACCGCCTCTGCGGCTTCATCGCCGGAATGATTGTGATGCAACGCCACGGCCCAGCCGTCCCGGGCAAGGCTGAGCGCTATTTCACGTCCGACGCGGCGGGCCGCGCCGGTCACGAGTGCGGCTTTTGGTGTTGCGGTCATGCCCCTGTTCCTCAGGCGGCCGGCATGTGGCCGAGCGCGAACATGGCATAGAGATAGGCGCCATAGGCTGTGAGGAAGAGAAGACCCGCGCCGCGGCCAACCTTGCGTCCCGTCATGGCGATCGGCAGCAGGAGAACCGCCGCGCCGAGCATCACCCAGAGATGGAAGGACAGGAAGTCCGGCGCAACGGAAATCGGCGCGATGATCGCGGTGATACCGAGGATCGCCAGAATGTTCATGATGTTGCTGCCGATGATATTGCCGACAACCACGTCGTCATTGCGGCGAAAGACCGCCATGACGGAGGTCGCAAGCTCGGGCAGTGACGTGCCGACAGCGATCAGCGACAGTCCGATCACGGCATCCGACACGCCAAAGGTTTCGGCAATGTCGACGCCGCCGTCCACGACAAGTTTTGCGCCGAGCGGCAGGCCGGCAATGCCGAAAATGATCTTGATGGCGATCAGGCGCCGCGACAGGTTCTGCGGCTCGATGTCGCCATGCGGCAGGTCGTGCGTGCTGGTGCCCCCTTCGACAGCGGCGTTGTAGGGGTTCTTGCGCGCGTCCCAGGCGGAATAGACGAGATAGGCGGCGAGCATGCCCAGCAACAGGACACCCTGCCAGAAGGCGAGCGGGCCGACGAAGCAGAGCACGATCAGCAGCACGCTCGCCGCCATCATGATGATCATGTTGTGCGGCACCGCGCGGCCGGCGCAGGCAATCGGCGCGATGAGGGCGGGCAGGCCAAGGATCAGCAGGATGTTGGCAATGTTGCTGCCGACGACATTGCCAAGCGCGATGCCGGGAGCGCCTTTCAGCGCCGCCTGCACGCTCACCAGCAGTTCCGGTGCCGACGTGCCGAAGGCGACGATGGTAAGCGCGATGAGGAGAGGCGAAAGTCCGTAGCGTGCCGCGAGTGCGGATGCGCCCTGAACCAGAAAATCGCCGCAAACGATCAGGATCAGCAGGCCGCCAGCGAGCAGCAGGAACATTTCGGACATCAACGCGCCTCGGTCAGGAAATGGGCAGGATCGGCCGGCGGCGGCAAGCCATCGGCATCAAGCCGGCAGATGCGGTTTTCAGCCCGCATTTCGGCGTCCGATCCTCCGGTCAATGGCAGGTGCACCCCTGGCCCCGTTCCCAAGGCATATAGGGGTGCGGCTGCAATATGGCAAGAATGCAGCCCGAATCCCCTGCTTTGGCTGCGTTTTCAGGCCTCGTAGATCGCGTAGTGCTTGCGGGTGCGCTCCACCACCTCCCAAGTGCCGGAAAAGCCTGCTGGGATCACGAAGGCATCGCCCGCCCGGACAGTCATGGCAGTG
>JAJLKS010000544.1:0-7325 GCA_033838765.1 Alphaproteobacteria bacterium | reverse complement strand
CGAGCCTCGGCCGTGCAACGTGATCGTGCCGTCCTCGTGCAGGGTCGCCCAGTCGCCGGTGACGACGTACCAGGCGCCGTCGATCTCCTTGAACGTCCGGGCCGACTTCTCGGCGTCCTTGTAGTAGCCCTTCGCCGCCGTGCGGGTGGCGAGCAGGCCGGGCTCGTCGGCGCCGGGAGCGAGCGGGCGGTCGTCGGGGCCGAGCACGAGCGTGTCGGGCGTCAGGAACGGCAGGAAGGGCACGCTGGTGCAGCCCCTGCCGGCAAGGAGCTGATAGAAATAGCCGCGGAAGCTCGGTGCACGAAGGCGGCTCGCATGACCATCCGCACCATGCTGCTCGTCGCCATAGAGCATTTCGAAATGCTGCAGCATGTAGTCCGGGTTCATGTAACGCTTCGGATGAGCAAGCTTTGCAAGTGCAGCGGGCTTGCCCGGCACCATGAAGAAGCCGGCAGACGTCGCCGCTAGGATGAGACGATGAACGCGCGAACCGAACTGGAAGGCGAATTGCTGCGCCATGGCGCCGCCCCAGGAAACACCCATGACATCGACTTCGCTGTAGCCCAGCTCGTCGAGAATGCCAGCAGCCATACGCGCGAACTGCCAGGGCCTGTATGGCAACGCAGCGGCGGGCGAGCCGCCGACGCCCGGCGCATCGAACGCGATGATGTCGCGATCTGACAGGGCCTCGGCAAGCGGCGCGATCAACTCGATATTGGCACCGATGCCGTTGAAGAACAGCAAGGGACGACCCCGCCCCTTGCCTTCCCAAACGGCTGTGCGGAGCACATTCGACCCCACTCTGATGTCGCGATAACGCGGTGTCCGATCGTTCATTCCGGGGCCGGCCTTTCGACTCACACTGTGGATACTCAGCCTAATACATAAGTACCCGGAGCGGGATCCATAGGCTGAAATTTACGCGAGCCAAGCTTTTTCGGAGCCGGAACCATTTCGCCGGACCTCTCGCCAAGCCAATTTCCCCAGCGTTCCCACCAGGAACCCTGCACTTCCGAGGCACCTGCGGCCCATTCATCTGCCGTAGCCGGAAGATTTTCGTTAACGAAATACTTTGCCTTCGGATTGCCCGGCGGGTTCAGGATCGCCTGAATATGTCCACTATTCGACAGAACGAACTCACGCTTTCCGCCCAGCATCTGCGTGGTGCGATAACAGGCTTTCCAAGGCGTAATGTGGTCCGTTACGCCGCCGACGATGAAGGCGTCGATATCGACCTTGCCGAGATCGATCGTCTCTCCAAGGATCATTTCCTTGCCGGGATTGGCAAAGGGCTGCGTCTCGTAGAGCGAGAGATAGTCCGAGTGAAGGGCCGCCGTGAGATTGGTCGAGTCGTTGTTCCAGAAGAGTACGTCGAAGGCAGGCGGCTTCTGGCCGTGAAGGTAGTTGTTCACGACATAGTTCCAGATGAGATCGTTCGGCCGGAGCCATGCAAAGACGCGTGAGAGATCCGAACCGGCCAGAACGCCCTTCTTCGCGGATCGCTTTCGCGCCATCTCGATACCGCGTTTGGTGACCAGCACACCGACATCGCTGTCTTCCATGCGCGGATCGAGGACGCAGACCCAGAAAGTGACAGAGTTTACGCGCTTGTCGCCCTTGGCAGCCAGGTAACTCAACAGCGTCGCCGTCGTTATGCCGCCCGAGCAGCCGCCGGAAATGTTGACCTTCTCCGATCCGGTGATTGAGGTGACGACGCCGATCACATCGACGAGGGCCGATACATAATCCGCGAGCCCCCAATCACGATGCTCAGGCCCCGGATTGCGCCAGCTGACGACAAAGACCTGGAAACCCTGATCGACAAGATAGCGCGACATGCTCTTTTCGGGCGTCAGGTCGAGCACATAGTATTTGTTGATCTGCGGCGGCACGAAGAGCAGCGGCATCGCGCGGACCTGGCCTGTCTTCGGCGTGTACTGCAGGAGTTCGAGCATCTCGTTGCGATAAACGACGGCACCTTCCGTCGTCGCAAGATTCTCGCCGACCTTGAAGGGCGTCTTGTCGACCTGCGAGGGCATGCCATGATTGTTGCGAAGGTCGTCCAGCGCATGGCGCAGGCCCTGCACCAGCGAAAGGCCGCCCGTATCGACGGCCAGTTTCACGGCGGAGGGATTTCCGACAAAGCTGTTCGTCGGCGCTACGGCGTCGATCATGATGTCCGCAACGAGCATGGCGCGGCCATGTTCGATCGGATCGAGTTCAAGCGACTTGATGAAATCGTGCATTTCGCTGCGAAAGGCGAGCCAGCCCTGCATCATGCGGCTATAGACCGGGCTCAACTGCCAGGCGCGATCCGCGAAACGGCGATCCTTTGCCTCGGGAGCGAATTTCTGCTGGCCGCCGATAATGTCGACGACATTGCGACCGAACGAGCCGATATGCTGCATGAACGTGAAGGGATTGCGCGCCGCACCGCCAACAATGGCGCCGATGGCCGACATGACATCTTCACGGCTGATGCCGACTATCGGACTCAACACATTCGGTGTTTCCGCCGCCTCCTCACCAATGCCCGCCCCGAAATCGTCCTTTTGCCGCCTCGCCATCATGCCCTCCCCGGCCTTGTTCTCTCTTTTAACGCCCGCCCCTCCTCCCTGAGGGGCAACTGCCGGGATGCTTTACCCGCCAGTGCAGACGCCTATGATGCGCCGGGCGGCTGCCACTCACAAGGGGGACGCTCCGGAAACCGTCCGGCAGCTTGAATCGGGAGAACGGCCAATTCGGGGGGCCTGTGCGCAAGACCATCTATATTCACATCGGTCCGCACAAGACCGGTACGTCGTCTCTTCAGCATTTCCTGCACGATCGAAGGAAGCGCTTGCTGACGGAGGGGGTTCTGTTTCCGGCCGAAAACCTGAAAGGCCTTAAAACCCAGCACCGGGTTGCCTTCGCCTTGCGCGGCATGCGCGACAAATTCAATGACGAATTTCCCGACGTCGGCACCGAACTTGCCAATCTTGTCCGGCAGATCGAGGAAACGGACGCCCCTGTCGTGATCATCTCTTCCGAGGCCTTTTTCGCAATCAAGGCGAAGGCAATCGGCAGGCTTCGGGACGAACTGGACGCCTATGACGTGAAAATCGTCTTCTATGCGCGCCGGCAGGACGAGGCATTCGCTTCCACCTTTTCTCAGCGTGTGAAATCTCCGCGTTCTCCTCATATTGCGCCGATCCATGACGGGCTTGCCGCTCCGGCGGAATTCGCGCCCGACCTCGATCTCTACAATTGTGCAAGCCGGTGGGCAAAGCGCTTCGGAAAGACCAACATGATCATGCGCGTCTACGCTGAAGCCGGCGACATCCGCGAAGACTTCATGAGCGCCATCGGCCGTGACGACCTGCGCGACCTCGCCCACGAGGCGAGTGACGGCAATGTGAACGTGAGCCCGAGCCTTGAAGCACTCGAATATCTGCGCGCCTTCAAGATCACGGTTGCCGACCAGAAAGGAAGACACAAGGCTCTCACCCGCCTGACCAGCCATTTTGCGGCGACCGGCAGAAAGCCGATCGAACTCCTTTCGATGGATGACCGCCGTCGCCTTCTGGAGCATTTCCGCGAAGACAATGAACGGCTATTTGCGGAGTTTCTGGGACGCGAGAATGCCTTTTCACCGGCGCTGATCGGTGACGCGCAAAAGGAGCGTGTGGTCGTCGACACGTCGGATGTGGATGTGTTGATGCGGGACCTGCTTTCCGAAAGGGCAGGTCCGTTTCAGCCGGAGACAAAGGGTGCAATCGCAGCGTTGTTCCGGCGGATACTAAAGCGATAGCAGCGTCTTCGCGCCAATATTCAACTGCCCTGCCAGCCCGGCATCGCGATGCACCTCGATCGCGTGATACTCCGGTGAGTTGACCATTTCCAGCAGAGCGGCGCGGGATGGATATTCAACGAGCGCGCACTGATCCCACAATTCCTCGCATTCACCGATCATCAGCCCGTCGACCTGGCCGACATAGATCATGCGGCCACCGAGGCGTTCAATGATGCCCTTCACCGCCATGCCGTAGCGCGTATAGGCCTCGAAGCCGCTGATATGGGCGTCGCTCCCGTCCGGATAGGCCGCCTTTGCCCGGAATTTCAGCAGATTGACCATGACGACCGGACCGTCCTTGTCCGTGCCTGCCCGATCGAAGAAGGCATCCATCTGCCGGCCGTCCGGCCTCATTGTGTTCTCGACTTTCATCCGCCTTCTCCTTTGCCCTCGACCGCGATTGACGCGGGAGAGAATGCATCATTATATTGACACTATACGTGTCATTTTATCGGCATTTTCAGCGTGCCGGTCAAGCGGCGCGATCCCTGGCGCGATGTGCAGAATTCAACTGCCGGGTGAACAGGGATTTCACGCGCGGGCGCAGCATAACGTGAGAGAATGACGCGTCGCGGCCGCAGCAAGGGAGGAAACCGCATGAGCACGCAGATCCGGGAGTTCATCGTCAACCGGCAGGATTTTTCGAAGACCCAATGGGTCGACCGGACGGCGGAGCTGGAAGACGGTCAGGTCCTCGCGGAAATCGAGAAGTTTGCGCTTACGGCCAACAACATCACTTATGCGGTTGCAGGCGACATGCTGAACTACTGGGCATTTTTTCCGGCGCAGGACGGCTGGGGGAAAATCCCGGTCTGGGGATTTGCACGGATCGTCGCATCGAAATGTCCGCAAGTCGCGGTCGGCGAGCGCATCTATGGCTACCTGCCGATGGCGAACTATCTGGTGATGCAGCCCGAAAGGATCAATGCGGGCAGTTTTCTCGATCTCTACAAGCAGCGCCGCGACCTTCACCCGGTCTATAACAACTATTCGCGTATCAGCGGTCCACATCCCCATGAGGATCTGGACCCCATTCTGCGGCCTCTATTCACCACATCCTTCCTGATCGATGACTGGCTCGCGGATAATGATTTCTTCGGCGCAAGGCAGGTGATCTCCATCAGCGCTTCCTCCAAGACGGGGCTCGGACTTGGCTTCGGACTGAGCCGCCGCCGGCCTGCCGGGCCTGCGGCCATCGGCCTGACCTCGAAGGGAAACAAGGCCTTCGTCGAAAGCACAGGCTATTTCGACAGGACCGTCACCTATGACGATGTATCGAGCCTCGATGCATCGATCCCGACGGCTGTGGTCGACTTCGCGGGCAATGGCGACGTGCTTTCCGCCGTCCATCACCATTTCAAGGACAATCTGGTGGAGAGCACGACAGTCGGCCTCTCGCACAAGGATGCGCCGCGCGCGCCCGCAAACCTGCCGGGGGCAAAGCCGCATCTCTTTTTCGCGCCCGACCAGATGAAGAAGCGGAACGAGGAATGGGGCCACGAAGCCTATGACAGGAAGGTGGGCGAAAGCTGGAACGCATTTGCCGTCTCTGCCGGCAAATGGATGAAGCTCGAGCGAGGCCGCGGCGAGGATGCCATCGCAAAAGTCTATTCGGACATGCTTGCCGGCCGCATCAACCCGGCGGAAGGGCACCTGCTGTCCTTGAGCTGATCTCGAAAAAACAGGGGAGGATAATTTCATGACGCTCGAGACACCCTTGCTGCTCAGCGGCGCGCCGGGCTCGCCCTACACGCGCAAGATGCTGGCGCTGCTGCGCTACCGCCATATTCCCTATCGCTTCTTCCTTTCGGGCCATGACACGCCGAAGAAGCTGCCTGCGCCAAAGGTGCAATTGCTGCCCACGTTCTACCTCAAGGAAAATGGCGGCGACTATCAGGCGGCCGTCGACTCCTCGCCGCTGATCCGCCGCTTCGAAAAAGAGTTCAGCGGACGCAGCGCCCTGCCCTCCGATCCCGTCGTCGATTTCATCGACTATCTGATCGAAGACTATGCCGATGAATGGCTCACCAAGGCGATGTTTCACTATCGCTGGTACTACAAGCCCGATATCGAGCGCGCCGCCGCCATCCTGCCGCGCTGGCGGGCCGTCACCGCCGCGGAAGACGATCATCTGAAGATGGGCAAATTCTTTGCCGAGCGGCAGATATCGCGGCTCTATGTCGTCGGCTCGAACGACACGACGGCGCCCGTCATCGAGGCGAGCTATCTCCGCTTCCTCGATTGCATGAAGGCGGTTCTGGAGAAGCAGCCTTTCGTGATGGGCAAGCGCCCGGGCAGCAGCGACTTCGGCATCTATGGCCAGCTTACCCAGCTCACGCATTTCGACCCGACGCCGATGGACGAGACGCTGGCGCGCGCCCCGCGTGTCTTCGCCTGGGTCGATATCGTCGAGGACCTTTCGGGCGTCGAACCCGAGGATGGCGACTGGATCGCGCGCGATGCCATTTCGGGCGTACTTGGCGGATTGCTGAAAGAGATCGGCCGCGTCTATGTTCCGGCCCTCATCGCCAATGCAAAGGCGCTGGCGGCCGGCGCCGAACGGGTCGAAACAGAGATCGATGGCAAACCGTGGGTGCAACAGCCCTTCCCCTATCAGGGAAAGTGCCTGCAATGGCTGCGCGAAAAGCGCGAGGCTCTTTCGCCAGCAGACCGGGCAGCCGTGGACACGATCCTGGCAGGCAGCGGCTGCGACGCGCTTTTCGCGGATTAGAAGGCCTTAGCGCTTGTTGGGCGCGGGCGCGACAAGCGCAAGGCCCATTGCCTCAATGGTGCGCTTCGCCTGCGGGATGGACAGGCGCTGATCGACACGCAGCCTGCGCCACATATCGAAGCTGAGCAGGGCATCCAGCGCATCGACGGCGGTTTTGTCCTTGCGGATATTCGCAGGCAGGGCATTGCGCAAAAGCTCGCGAAGGCCTGCATTCATCCGGTTCCTGTCCTCGATAAGATAGGGCGAGCGATGGGTATTGGCATCCGCCGCGATGCGGAACGGCATGATGCGCTCGAACAGGCGCGAGCGGCGCTCGATCATCTGGTGGAGGCGTTCTTCCACGGTGCCTGTCGGCTCCGACAGATCGAGCAGCGGTTCGGCGTCCATCATCGCAAGCGCGCCGATCTCGCGGTAAAGGCTTTCCATATCGTCGAAATGACGGAATACCGTGCGCAGGCCGACATTGGCGCGGGTCGCCACTTCTTCGGCGCGCGGTGCCACATTGCCTTCCCGGATGAGGTCGCGCATGGCTTCGACGATGCGCTGGCGGCTTGCCGCGCTGCGGAGGCGGCGGCCATCCTGCTTCTTGCTCGAACTCTCGGTCATGCGGGGAAACTCATCGAAAATTGCCGTTGTCTACAGTCCCAAACAGCGCCGGCGATTGCCGCGGCGCCTTTCCCCCTGCGGGAAACTATAGACCTATTCACTGCCATTTTCGAGGGCGCGCCTCACCCGGCGCACTATGACGCGGCGTGCCTTGTC
>JAJLKS010000543.1:0-2336 GCA_033838765.1 Alphaproteobacteria bacterium | reverse complement strand
TATGCCAATCCGTTGCGCCTCGAGCGCGATGGTGAGTGAGGCGGAAATGAAGCGTCCCCAGCCGCAGCGCGGCGTTCTTGAAATCGAGCCTTATGTCGGCGGACGCGCCAACGCGTCGGGCGCCGGCAAGGTCTACAAGCTCTCGGCGAATGAAACGCCGCTGGGCGCAAGCCCGCGCGCCCGCGAAGCCTTCGTTGCAGCAGCGGACAGCCTTGCGCTCTATCCCGATGGCGGGGCGGAAGAACTTCGCAATGCAATCGCCAAGCGCTATGGCCTTGCGGCGGACAGGATCGTCTGCGGTGCAGGATCCGACGAGTTGCTGCATCTTCTCGCCCAGGCCTATCTCGGCGAAGGCGATGAAGCGATTTCGACCGAGCATGGCTTTCTCGTCTATCCGATCGTGACCAAGGCTGCTGGCGCGAACTCCATCATCGTGAAGGAGAAGAACCTTCGCACGGATGTGGATGCGATCCTTGCCGCCGTTACGGACAGGACGAAGATCGTCTTCATCGCCAATCCGAACAATCCGACGGGCAGCTATCTCCCCTCGGAGGAAGTGCGCCGCCTGCAGGCCGGACTTCGGCCGGATATCCTGCTGATCCTCGATGCGGCCTATAGCGAATATGTGAGCCGCAACGATTATGAAGCGGGGATCGAGCTTGTGGCGACGTGCGAAAATGTCGTGATGACGCGGACCTTCTCGAAGATCTACGGGCTTGCGGCGCTCCGGCTCGGCTGGATGTATGCGCCGGCGCATATCTGCGATGTGATCAACCGGATCCGCGGGCCTTTCAATGTGTCGATCCCGGCGCTGAAGGCGGGCGTCGCCGCGATGCACGATACCGATCATGTCGATGCGGCGCGGACACATAATGACAAGTGGCTCGACTGGCTGAGTTCGGAGATCGGCAAGCTCGGCCTCGAAGTCGCGCCAAGCGTCGCGAACTTCCTTCTGATCCGGTTCCCGATGGAACAGGGCAGGACGGCGCGGGATGCTGACGCCTTCCTGATGAAGCGCGGGCTCATTCTCAGGCAGATGGTGAGCTATGGCTTGCCCGATTGCCTGCGGCTGTCGGTCGGCACGGAGGAAGCAAACCGGCTTGTCGTGGCAGCCCTTGCCGAATTCATGGGCGGGAAGGCGGGCGCGTGATGAACCGTCAGGCCCCTCACTTCGAACGTGTGGCGCTGATCGGGCTTGGCTTGATCGGCGGATCGCTCGGTCATGCGATGAAGCGCGGCGGCCTCGCCGGCCACGTCGCCGGATATGCACGCTCGGAAGCGACGAGGGCGCGAGCGCTTGAAATCGGCTTCATCGACAGCGCCCATGCGAGTGCAGCCGAAGCCGTGAAGGACGCCGACCTTGTCGTCGTCTGCACGCCGGTCGGTGCGCTGGGTGCCGTGGCGGCGGAGATCGAACCGCATCTGAAAAAGAGCGCGATCCTCACCGATGTCGGATCAGTGAAACTTGCCGTGATCCGCGACATGGGACCGCATGTGCCGGAAGGCGTGCATTTCATACCCGGGCATCCGATCGCAGGCACCGAACAGTCGGGCCCGGATGCAGGTTTCGCTGAACTCTTCGATGGTCGCTGGTGCATCCTTACGCCGGTGCCGGGCACGGATCAGGATGCCATCGACCGGCTCAGCGCCTTCTGGACCGCCTGCGGCTCGAAGGTCGATGTGATGGAACCGAAGCATCATGATCTCGTGCTCGCGATCGTGAGCCATCTGCCGCATATCATCGCCTACAATATCGTCGGCACCGCGAGCGATCTCGAGACCGTGACGCAATCGGAAGTCATCAAGTATTCGGCATCGGGTTTCCGCGACTTCACGCGGCTTGCGGCCTCCGATCCGACAATGTGGCGCGACGTCTGCCTCAACAACAAGGAGCCGATCCTCGAAATGCTCGCGCGTTTCTCCGAGGACCTCACGGCGCTGCAGCGCGCGATCCGCTGGGGCGATGGCGACAAGCTGTTCGATCTCTTTACGCGCACACGCGCCATCCGCCGCTCCATCGTCGATGCGGGACAGGATACGGATGTGGCGAATTTCGGCCGCACGCCGGTTCAGAAGAAGCCGACCTGATTAAGTAAAGCGGAGCGAGCTTACCGATGGCCAGGGGGCCGAGATAGAGGCGTCCCTTTTCCATGATGATGGGGACCTCCACCTCGTCCGAGCGATTGCCCTGAAACTGCGAGACGAGAATGAGGCCTGCAAGCGCAATGCGGGCTTCGTCTTCGCTCACAATGCCTTCCGCCGTGATGGCATCGACAAGACCCTTGAAATCGGTCACCCGGGCATTGAGGCGGCCCGCCGGCCGGTTCCGCCTGTCG
>JAJLKS010000542.1:0-1310 GCA_033838765.1 Alphaproteobacteria bacterium | reverse complement strand
GGCGACATCACCGAGCCGGTCTTCCGAGTTCGCGTGACACCCCATGCGATCAGGCATTCCGTCGCTAATTTTATTGTTGCCACGGCGCCAGAGGAGGCTGCTCTCGCAAGCACAATTCTCAACCACCGAAGCGATGCATCCACGCCGACATACAAGCAGCGGGCAGATCAGATCGTCGCGTCTTGCCGGCTCGGCGCCGCAGCGGAGCAAACGGCCATGGACGTGGCAGCAGACACGTCACCAACCCGTCGCAGCAAGAAGAGGACGCGCGGCAAGTCACAGCCCCGGTCGTTCAAAATGCGTAGCAACGCACCGGTAAGGTCGAGACGCGGTTAAAGACTGCGACAACTATGATGAGGTCATGGTCCAAAGGCCCGCCATGGATCGCCTCGACCGCGCCCCTCTTTTGCGGGCGCGGTCAATCCGCCCACAGATAGTGAAAAGGAAAAGGAAAAAGTGGGCAGCGGAAGCGTGCCTCTCGGACCGGAATCGCGTTCCGAGCTTGACCGGAGCACTCACGCTCCGGGTTCTCGATGGAGACCCATATGAACTACGCTACAAAGGAAATGCGGACCGCGATTCAGGCCGCAAACACCCGCCGCGAATTCGCCACCTGGCTTTTGGCCGACGCAGATCGACTGGCCTCGGCAGCCCGGCTGCTCGGCGGCGATCCATGGGAACGCCGTGCCGCGAGGGTGGCCGATGCGATTGCCAGCGCTGCCGAGCCCGAAGAGGTCGAGAGCGACCTGCGCGCGCTGCATCGTCTTCTGACGCTCGAGTTCACAGATGATCTGGACAGCCCCGAGGCGGCTCTGTTCTTCGATGTGCATCCGGATGATCCGCGCGCTGACGATGCGCGGCTCTGCGCGGAGTCTCTGGAGCGCGGCCTCGAGGCCTTGCACACCCTCAGAGTCGTCGCAATCCGGGAGGTGGCATGATGGAAATGGTCACAGAACTCGTCGCCGACGCCCTTCGCCAGGCCCGCTTCGTTCGCAAGTACCTCGATGCGAAGATAATACCGCTTCTCGATCCGCGGCATCGCACCTTTGCGACCAATATCAGCCGCCGCCTCGTGCAGCGGGATATCCTCAACGAAGCGTTACTGATCGACCTCGACGCCTTTCTTGCCGTGATAGGCGAGGCAATCGAGAACGGAACGACGCTGACCTGGCGCGGACATGAACACGACCCGAACTGCGGATATACAATGCCTGTCCGAAGTGATGCCGCGAACGCGCTCCTGTACTTTCAGGGTGAAATCGTCGATCTCGTGACAGCCATCGAGGGAGCCCTCGACGCGGCCAAGGCCT
>JAJLKS010000541.1:0-4316 GCA_033838765.1 Alphaproteobacteria bacterium | reverse complement strand
CTCGGCGTGCCTTTCGACCGCGACATCGAGGGCAAGCTCGCCGTTGGCCGGGAGGCGGCCCACAGCCACCGCCGCATTGTCCACGTGAAGGGCGACCAGGCCGGTAAGGCGATCATGCAGGCGCTTGTCTCTGCGGTGCGCGCCTGCCCATCCATCCGCGTAATGGAAGGGCTCTCGGCCTACGAACTTGCCATAGAGAACGGGCGCGCCGCCGGTGTCTTCGCGCGGCCCGCCCATGCGGCGACGGCGCCGCAGCCGCTGCTCATCAAGGCGCGGGCGGTGGTGCTTGCCTCCGGCGGCGTCGGCCAGCTTTTCGCCGTGACGACGAATCCGCGCGAGGCACGGGGCGAAGGCGTCGCCATGGCGGCGCGGGCGGGCGCGGTGATCGCCGATCCCGAATTCGTGCAGTTTCACCCCACAGCCATCGCCTCTACACGCGACCCCGCGCCGCTCGTCACCGAAGCGCTGCGGGGCGAAGGCGCCATTCTCATCAACAAGGCCGGCCAGCGCTTCATGGTTGCAATCCATGAGGATGCGGAGCTTGCGCCACGCGATATCGTGGCGCGCGCGATCCATCGCGAAATAGCGGCCGGGCGCGGCGCGTTCCTCGATGCGCGGGCAGCACTCGGGAGCCGCTTCGCCGAAGCCTTCCCGACCGTTTACGAAACATGCCGCTCGCTCGGTATCGACCCTGCGCAGTCGGCAATTCCGGTCGCACCGGCGGCGCATTATCACATGGGCGGCATTCTGGTGGATGCGCGCGGGCGCAGCACCATTGAGGGGCTCTGGGCCTGTGGCGAAGTGGCCTCCACCGGCATGCATGGCGCAAACCGGCTTGCCAGCAATTCGCTGCTTGAGGCGATTGTTTTCGGTGCGCGTATAGCGTCGGATATCGATGGCACGGTGCCGGGCGCACGGGCGGGCCGGGACATCGCACCGCCGGCGATCGGCACTGGCGCCGTGACGGATGCACCTTTCGTGCAGCAGCTTCGCCAGATCATGTCGGCACATGTGGGCGTCGAGCGCGATGGCGCAGGCCTTGCCCATGCGCTGACGGAGATTGCGCGGCTCGAGCGAGCGGCCGGTGCGGCGAGCCTCTTCGGCAATATCGCAACGACGGCAAAGCTCATAGCTGCATCGGCCTTTGCGCGCGAGGAAAGCCGCGGCGGCCACTACCGCACCGATTTCACATCGCCGCGCGCCGCCTGGCGGCATCGCAGCTTCATCACACTGAAGGAAGCAACACGCATTGCCGATGCGGCCGCGGAAGAATTCGCCCGTTCGGGCGCAGAGGAAGCGCAGGTTACTGCATGATGTTGACGCCTCTGCCCCCGCTGATGATCGAGCCTGCGGTGCGCGCTGCGCTGCTCGAAGACCTTGGACGCGCGGGCGACATTACCACGCAGGCAACCGTACCGGCGGAGGCGCAGGCGCGTGTGCTCGTCAATGCGCGGCAGCGCGGCCGCGTGGCGGGGCTCGATTGCGCACGCATGGCCTTCCGCCTTGTCGATCCGTCGCTGAAAGTCGCCGTGGTGAAAGGAGACGGCTGCGATGTGGAACCCGGCGACACCATTGCCGCCATCGAGGGTCCTGCGCGCGGCATTTTGACAGGCGAGCGCGTGGCACTCAATTTCCTCGGGCACATGTCCGGCATCGCGACGGCGACGCGCGAGATCGCGCGCGCCATAGAGGGTACGAAGGCGCATGTCTGCTGCACGCGGAAGACGACGCCGGGCCTGCGCATTTTCGAAAAATATGCCGTGAAGGCCGGTGGCGGCATGAACCACCGCTTCGGCCTCGACGATGCCGTACTCATCAAGGACAACCATATAGCCGTGTCGGGCGGCATCACAGCCGCTATCGCCCGCGCAAAGGCCGCCAGCGGCCATATGGTGAAGATTGAAGTGGAGGTCGATACGCTCGGCCAGCTCGACGAGGCGCTTGCCGCAGGCGTCGATGCCGTGCTGCTCGACAATATGACGCCGGAGCAGCTTGCCGAGGCCGTGCGGCGCATCGACGGGCGCGCCATAGCCGAGGCCTCGGGCCGCATCACGGCGGCCACAGCGCCCGCCATTGCGGCCTCCGGCGTCGATCTCATCTCCTGCGGCTGGATCACCCATTCGGCGCCCTGCCTCGATATCGGCCTGGACTTCGACCGGCTGACAGCATCCTGAGCGCTTCCCGCTTTCCCGGCGGCTGAAACTGGACTACGGTCCACAAAATCAGAACAACAGACCGGGAGGCACCCTCATGGGGCAGGCAAACGGACGGAAGTCCATTTTCATCACAGGTGCGGCGTCGGGCATGGGGCTCGAGACGGCGCGGCTCTTCGCGGCCAAGGGCTGGTTCATCGGCGGCTACGACGTGAACGGTGCAGGGCTCGCAGCGCTCGAAAAGGAGCTCGGCCCCGACAACTGCATCGTCCGAAAGCTCGATGTGACGGACAAGGACGCCTATGACGCAGCCGTCGCCGATTTCGGCGCGGCGACAGACGGCAAGATGGATGTGCTCTTCAACAATGCCGGCATCGGCGCAGGCGGGCTCTTCGCCGACATGGACTTTGCCGACAATCTGCGTGTGGTGCAGGTGAATTTCATTGGTGTACTGAACGGTATCCATGCCGCACTGCCGCTGCTGAAGGTGACGGAAAATTCGCTCTGCTTCACCACCTCATCATCGTCGGCCACATTCGGCATGCCGGGCATTGCCGTCTACTCGGCAACGAAACATGCGGTGAAGGGGCTCACGGAGGCGCTCTCCGTGGAGTTCAAGCTGATCGGCGTACGCGCGGCGGATGTGCTGCCCGGCCTGATCGACACGCCCATCCTTCCCGAAGGCGCCGTGGCCAATGCGCCCAAGGACGGCATGTTCCGCGCGATACCGCCGGTCGAGGTCGCAAAGGTCGTCTGGGAGGCCTATGGCTCCGACAAGCTGCACTGGTATGTGCCGCCGGAACTCGTCGAACTCGACAAGATGGCAACCAATGCACCGGAAGCGACGCGCGAGCAGTTCGCCACGACGGGCCCGCTCGCGGGGCTGCTTGCGCAGGCCGCAGAAGCAGCGAAGAACAAGGGCTGAATTTCCGGATGGTGCCAGCGAGGGCCGCTTGCGAGCATTTCCGGACGGTGAACCGGATTACGCTTCACCTGGAAACGCTTCAGGAGCGGCCTTCGCGCGCCGGACGATAGAAGATGTGGCGGCCGATCTTGGCCACTTCCACCATGCTCGACGCCCAATAGGGCTGCACGTAATCGGCATGGTAATACATGGCAGGGGCAAGCTCCTGCGCATCGACACGCCCCAGCGTCACATATTCAGCCGTGCGAAGCGCCTTCGCCCAGGCGCGGCGCTCGTTCGGCCGCTTGTTGAGCGTCGCGTCGCAGGTGAAAGAGAACTGGCAGCCCGTCTTGCGGTTTGCGCCCTGATAGACAACACCGCAAATACTGTCGGGATAGTTCGGCGCGCTCACGCGATTGAGAATGACGCGGGCGACCGCGAGCTGGCCTTCCACGGATTCACCCCGCGCCTCGAAATAGATGCCTGCGGCAAGGCAGCGGCGCTCCGCCTCGATGAGCTGTGCCCGCAGGCGAACCAGCGGCGTATCCACATCCATCGGAGAGCCGGCGCCCGGCAGGATGATGCTGGCATTCTCAAGCTGGGCGCTCAGGAAGGAATTGTCGCCTGCGAAGGCGCCGGCAAGGTCGCGGCCATGGGCGGGCGCGAGGGCGGTCATCGGCAGGTCGGAGGAACGGACGGCGACCACCGGATCGGGGGTCGTCATGGCCGAGACGACATTGAAAGACACGAAGCCAAGACACAGCGCCGCAGCAGCCGTCTGCGCAGCACCGGAGACAATGTGGCCCAGGTCGAGCCATTGAAACAATCTACGCATCGTTCTCTAAACCGTCTCTGCTTTGTTGTTCTTGCAGACCCGAGGACCAACCCTCTCCGGGGTTTCCGGTCCGGCCCCTTTCGGGAGCCTCTTTCGAACCTGTCGGACAGCACCGCTATAAACGTGCCAGAGCCCGATGCCGCTTCGACACCTGGGCAAACATCACTCATTAATCAGCGCGGGAAGTAACACGGCGATTCAGGCGCAACAATGTCATAATTGCGTCTTCGTGAATGACACTGGTTATGTGATTGAAATGAAACGATTTTCAAGGTGCGACAAATCGCATCGCAGCAAAAATACACCGCATGTGACGTAGCGTAAAATGCGCATTCAACGCATTTTACATCGACTCAAAGCGTTAACGATAACGCCTCAATTTTTCCCAATTTCTTAATATTCCGTACACATATTATCCCGAAAC
>JAJLKS010000540.1:0-8883 GCA_033838765.1 Alphaproteobacteria bacterium | reverse complement strand
CCTCGTCGACGACGCCAAGCAGCCGCGCATTGATGGAGTCGCGCTGCGAAAGGAGTTCGTCGAGATCCATGCCGCCCATCACTGTCCGGATATTCGTCATGGTGAGGTTCAGGATCGCATTTTCGAGAAAATTGACCTCATAGGACGCCTTGGCCGCATCCAGCACCTGAAAGAAGACAACGCCATCGACCGTCACCATCGCATTATCGCGCGTAATGACCTCCTGGCTCGGCACGTCGACCACCGTCTCCATCATGTTCACCTTGTTGCCGATGGAGTCGACGAAGGGAATGATGAGCCCGAGGCCCGGCATGAGACTATGCGTGTACCGGCCGAAGCGTTCGACCGTATAGACATAGCCCTGCGGGACGATCTTGACCGCGCGCAACAGAAAGATGAACGCAAGAACGAGTCCGACGAGCACGAAGATAAGTCCGCCACTCATGGCCACAGCCTCCCTTTCCCTGATGCGGTGCCCGGGCCGGGCGCCCTGCGATTCCGCTCCAGAAGTCTATCCCATAATACAGCATCGCCAGCCGCAAATTGCGGGCTCGCCTCCGCGCCCCATCCGGCTAGGATGCGCCACCAGCGCAAAACGGGGATAACCAATGAAGCTCTATTGCTCCCACACCTCGCCCTATGCCCGAAAGGTGAGGCTCCTCATCCATGAAAAGGGAGCCGTCTCCCGTGTGAAAGAGGAAACGGTCGCCGCCATGGAAGACCCGGCTGCGCTCCACGAGGCAAACCCGCTCGGCAAGGTGCCGGCCCTTGTCATGGACGATGGCACATCATGGTTCGACAGCCCGGTCATCTGCGAGGTGCTCGATGCGGTACTCGAAGGCCCCTCGCTCATCCCCGCGTCGAATGTCGAGCGCTTTCGCGTTCTGCGTCAGCAGGCCATCGCCGACGGCATCATGGATGCCGCCGTTTCGATCATCTTCGAGCGCAATCGCAAGGATGCAGAGCGGTCGGCCACATGGCTCGGCCGCTGGGAGCGCGCCATCCTGAGAAGTCTCGCGCTTCTGGAGGCGGAAGTGACCGATCTCGACGGGCCGGTCGATCTTGGGGTGATTTCTGTCGGCGCCGCACTCGGCTATCTCGACTTCCGCCATGCCCCGCTCGGCTGGCAGGACAAATTCCCGGAGCTGGCCGGCTGGTGGCGCGATATCGCGAAGCGCCGATCCTTCGTCGACACCGCGCCGCCTGCCTGAAAACTCAGCGCCAGGGTTCGACGAGAATCTTGGCGTGCTTTTCGGGATTGCCGAGCTCGGTGAAGGCGTCCTTCACGCCCTCGACGCCCACCTTGCCCGTCACAAGCGGCGAACCGTCGATCTTGCCTTCGGCCAGATGGTGAAGCGTCAGCGCGAATTCCTCCGGCGTATAGCCGAGGACGAACTGCACGTTGAGCTCCTTGTTGATGCCGAAGAAGGGCTCGAAACGATCCTGCTCCATGCAGACGCCGACAACGACCACGCGGGCAAAGCGCGGCGCGCCCTCGAAAATCTGCTGGATGACGCCCGGCACACCGACGCATTCGAAGATCACGCCGGGCCGCATCTTCGGCCCCATTCCGAGCAGCGTCATGATGTTCTCGGGATCGTAGCCTTCAGGCGTCGCTTCCTTCGTCCAGCGCGCATAGGGCCCCTCGACCTTCGGATCGAGCACGATATCGGCGCCCATCTGCTCGGCGAGCTTGCGCCGCGCGGGGCTGAAATCGGCCGCGATGATCGGATGCACGCCCTTGATCTTGAGACCGGCGATGACCGCAAGGCCGACCGGCCCGCAGCCGATCACAAGCGGAATATCATCCTTCGTGAGGTTCGCCTTTTCGACCGCATGCCAGCCGACCGCCATCGGCTCGGTCAGCGCCGCCTGTTCGGTCGGCAGTCCGTTCGGCACTTCGAGCAGCATGGATTCGTTCAGCACCATCTGTTCGGCAAAACCGCCCGGCTTCGTATTGGAATAGCCGACCGGGTGCATCTTCGCCTTCTGCCCGTCGACGCTGATCGCGATGGGCATGGAGCAGACGCGCGTGCCCGCCTTCAGCTTCTTTTCCGTGCCCGGACCGTGATCGAGAATCTCGGCGCAGAATTCATGGCCGAAAACGATGTCCTTCGACGTGTCCATGCCGAAGCTCGAACCGGAGCGCTTCGCCGTCTCCACCATCTTGTCGGCATGATGAAAGGCATGCAGGTCAGAGCCGCAAATGCCGCAGGCCAGCGTCTTCACCAGCACCTGGCCAAATTCTGGTTTGGGTTCGGGAATGTCGGCGGCGACAAGATCGCCATTGCGGAACACGGCAGCGCGCATGGTTTTCCTCCGGATTTTTGTTAGCCGTATGCAAGCAGGCGAGCGGAGCCCGCGCAAGCGAATTTATAGACCGCGGTCCAGTTGCCTCGAGGCTTCCGCAGCGGCACGCAGGCGGCGCCTTTCGGCAAGCGTGTTCGACGCCACGATGATCAGGATCGGCAGGGCAAGGAAGAGCGTCACGCTGTTCGCGCCGATCAGCGCATAGTCGCCGAGATGAATGCCATGCAGCAGCCAGAAGACGATGCCCGCCGTCATGCTCGCATACATGAGAAGGGAGACGCCGGCGGTATCGCGCGTCCTGATCGTCTTGATGGCCTGAGGCAGAAAGGCGAAGGTCGTGAGAAAGGCGGCGATGTAACCGATATTGTCCATGAAAGCACCGGGCGGGCGGGAAACGATACCGCGCATATGACGCCCGCCCGGTTCTCTTGGCAAGGGGAGCCGGCGTCAGTCCGCCGCCACCCAGCCCTGCATCGCCGCCGCCTCATGGCGCACCCGCTCCGGCGAGCCGAGCAGCTGCCGGTCGAGGCCGATCCGCTTGAACCAGTAATGGAGGCCCATGAGATCGGTGAAGCCCATTCCGCCATGCACCTCCGTGGCGGTGCGCGCGACGAAACGGCCCACCTCGCCCGTCATGCCTTTGGCATGGGCCGCCATCAGGCGCGCTTCATCTGGTATGGCATCGAAGGCGTGCGCCGCGTACCAGATAAGTGAACGGCAAGGCTCAAGCTCGGACGCCATTTCGGCACACATGTGCTTCACCGCCTGGAACGATCCGATGACGCGGCCGAACTGCTTGCGCTCGCTCGCATAGGCGACTGCCTTTTCGATCATCATCGCACCTGCGCCAAGCGTATCGGCGGCAAGCGTCACGCGCCCGGCATCGATCATGCGGTCAAGCGTTGCCTTCACATCGCCCGACGACAGGGCTTCCGCTTCCACATTGTCGAACCGAAGCTCGGTGAGCGTGCGTGTGAGGTCGATCGAGGTAAGGCGGACTTTCGTCAGCCCCTTCGCGTCTCCTTTGACGAGATAAAGACCGCCCGCCTTGTCCGCGGCGATGATGACATCGGCGTTTGCCGCATCCAGCGCAAAAAGCGCCTTTCCTGAGAGCTTGCCGCCGGATGCTGCAATGCCCGCGCCGTCGCGCGCGCCCGAGGCCTTTTCCGAAACCGCTACGCCTGCAACGATGTCGCCGCTGGCAAGTTTCGGCAGCCATGCTTCCTGCTGCGACTTCGAGCCCGCACCCGCAATGGCAATAGGCGCCATCACGGCTGTGCCGATGAAAGGCGTGGGCGCAACGAAGCGCCCGAGCATTTCGGCGACAAGCGCGGCATCGAGCAGCGTCATACCCATGCCGCCCTGCGCTTCGGGCACCAGCATCCCCGGCACCCCAAGCTCCACCAGCGCCTGACGGATCTCGGGCGCTTCCGCTTCGCGCGCTTCCGCGATCTTGCGCACCCGCTCCAGCGGCGAAACGCGCTCCAGCGTCCCGCGAATGCTTTCCTGAAGCAGCTTCTGGTCTTCCGACAATCCGAATTCCATGGTCCTGCTCCTTATGCCTTTGCCGGCTTCGGCTCGCGCGGCATGCCGAGGCCCCGCTCCGAAATGATGTTTTTCTGAATCTGCGCCGTACCGCCGCCGATGATGAGGCCGAGGTCGAACATGTAGCGATGCTGCCAGCTGCCATGCGCACGCAGATGCGGGCTGTCGCCATAAAGCACGCCGATCTCGCCAAGCACGTCGATGGCGAGCGCGGCAAGCTGGTGATTGATCTCGCAGCCCTGCAGCTTGACGATCAGGCGCGCAATGCCCGGATCTTCCTTCTTCGAGGCGGCAGTGAGCAGCCGAAGCCCGTGAAACTGCATCGCGAGCACCCGCGACTGCAGCTGCACCAGCCGGTCGCGATAGACCGGATGGTCGATGAGCCGCGTCCCGTCGATCGTCTCCTCATGCATGAGGTCGATGATTTCCTTCAGCCGCGTGCCCGCCTGATTGGGATCGCCGAGCATGCCGCGCTCATGCTTTAGAGTGGCATTCGCAACGAACCAGCCCTGCCCGCGCCCCGCCACGATATCCTTCTGCGGCACGCGGACATCGGTGAAGAAGACTTCGTTGAACTCGGCATGACCCGTCATCGTGGTCAGCGGACGCACTTCGATGCCCGGCGTCTTCATCGAGAAGATGAGATAGGAAATGCCCTCGTGCTTCGGCTTGTCCGGCTCGGTCCGCACCAGGCAGAAGATCATGTCGGCGGCATGCGCCGTCGACGTCCAGATCTTCTGGCCGTTGATGATGAAGTCGTCGCCATCCTCCGTCGCCTTCGTCTGGAGCGATGCAAGGTCGGAACCGGAGCCCGGCTCCGAATAGCCCTGACACCAGATCACCTCGCCGCGAAGCGTCGGCGCGATCCACTTCTTCTTCTGTTCTTCCGTGCCAAGCTCGAGCAGCGTCGGCACCAGCATCGAAATACCCTGATTGGCAAGCCCCATCGGCAGCTTCGCCGCCGTGAACTCTTCCGCAATGATGCGCGACTTCAGAATATCGGGCTCGGCGCCGTAGCCGCCATATTCCTTCGGGATCGTCCGCGCGGCATAGCCGTGCTCGATGAGCAGCTGCTGCCATGCGCAGGATTCCTCCGAAGGACGTGCAACGCCGAAGCGGCGTGGTGCCTTGTCCTTGTTCTTTGCGATGAAGTCGCGCACTTCGGCGCGAAAGGCCTCATATTCGGGCCCATAGGCGAGATCCATGATTCGTCTCCCGTGGCGCGGCGTATCAGGCGGCGCTCTTTATCCGTTCTGGCTGGCGGAAGTTTAGCGTCCCTAACGATTTCGTAAAGCGGCCGCCATGCGGGCGCACCCGGCCCGTCGCAGGGTCACGCTGCGTCAACGCAGAATGGCGAAAGGCTCAGGCTGCCGAACCCTTGGCGCCGGTCGTGCGGCCAGGCTGCGGGCCCGCCGGTTTCGACGTTTCGATCGGCGCGCCATGCAAACCGCCGGCAGGCGAATTGCGCAGGAACACCTCGAACTCCGCTGCAGGCATCGGGCGGCCGACGAAATAGCCCTGTACCTCGTCGCAACCAAGCGCGCGCAGGGCTTCGTACTGCTCGACCGTTTCGACGCCTTCGGCGATCACCTTCACGCCGAGCGCATGAGCAAGGTCGATGATGACCTTGGGAATGACATCGCCATCGTGCCCATCGGCAACATCCTGCACGAAGCTGCGGTCGATCTTGAGTCGCTTCACGGGGAAGCGCTTCAGATAGGCAAGCGAGGAATAGCCCGTGCCGAAGTCGTCGATGCCGATGCCGACACCGAGGCTCCGCAGCCGCCGAAGCGTACCGATCACCACGTCGACATCTTCCATCACCATGCTTTCGGTGACTTCAAGCTCGAGAAACTGCGGCGACAATCCGCGGCGGATCAGCGTATTCGCAATCGTGTCCGTCAGGTCCGTGCGCCTCAGGTCGATGGCGGAGACGTTGACGGCAACGCCGATCTTCATCAATCCATCATCCTGCCAGGCGCGGTTCTGGCGGCAGGCCTCATCCAGCACCCATTTCGTCAGCGGCACCACAAGCCCGCTTCGCTCAGCCACCGGAATGAAACTTGCGGGCGGGATGAACCCACGATCCTCATGCCGCCAGCGGATCAGCGCCTCGGCGCCAGTCACACGGCTGGAGGCGATGTCGACCTTGGGCTGATAGAAGAGCATGAGCTGGTTCTGCGCCAGCGCCTTGCGCAGATCGCGCTCGATCGTGTTGCGCTCGATTGCCCTCAGATGCAGTTCATGGCGGTAAAGCACACAGGCGCCAGCGCCCTCCTGCTTCGCGCGCGAGAGCGCAAGATCGGCCGTCTTCACCAGCACATCAGCATCGCGCCCGTCCTGCGGATAGATCGTCAGGCCGACACATGCACCCTGCTGCAGCTCCTGCGCGCCAAGCCGGAACGGCGCACCGACGGCCCGCACCAGACGGCTTGCGAGCTGCAACGCATCGTCCGCGCTCTTGACGCCCGGCATGATGACGCCGAACTCGTCACCGCCCAGCCGCGTAACGGTGTCGCCGTCGCGCGCGCAGCCTTTCAGGATATCCGCCGTCCGCTGCAACACGACATCGCCCGCATCATGGCCGATCGTATCGTTCACATCCTTGAAATTGTCGAGATTGAGAAACATCACCCCGACCATGCGCCCGCCGCGTTCGCCCTCTGCGATCTCTTCGGCAAGACGTGTCTTGAAATGCGTGCGATTGCCAAGCCCCGTCAGCCCGTCGGTCGCGGCAAGCGAGGCAATCCGCGCTTCGCCTGCCTTGCGCGCATTGAAGCTCTCGCTGAGCGCACGCGCGACCACGCCGATTTCGTCGTCCGGTCCTGCCGTGTGCGGTGCGGATTTGCTTCCGCCGGCGGCATAGTCCCGCAACTCTTCTATCGGCGCGACGATGATCCTGTGTATGAGCAGCGAAATGCTCAGGACAGCGAGAATGACGGCAATGACGAGCCAGGCCATGAGGTTCCAGGCATCGACAATGAGCGCCGAGGCCACGTTCTCCATGTCCACGCGAACGAAAAGCAGCGCCTCCTCGCCGGACGGTTCGAAGCGAAGCACTCGAACAAAGTCGCCCTGATAGCGTCCGGCTCCTGCGAGCGAATCCTGCAGCGGCACGAGAAGCGCCGAACGCGCTCGCGCCTCGCCGATGATGCCGGCATCGAGCGCGAGCCGCCTGCCGATCCATTCATCATGCGAAGCATAGCGGACCGTGCCATCGAGACCTGCAATCGCGGCCCCGTCGAGGCCGGGCGCGCCTGCAACCGCCTTGATCACCGGCGCGATGTCGCCGGGGCCAGCCGCGCCGAGCGCCGCATGCGCCACGGCATCGGCGACACCGGCCGAGCGCGCATAGGCGCCACGTTCCAGATTGCTGTTGAAATTATAGACGACGAACCCGGCGCTCATCAGCACGAGCGCAGAGCCGACCAGCGTCATCAGAAGGACGACCTTGGCGCGAATGGACACGAAGCGGCTTAGAAACTCGCCACGCAATGGAAACAGGTGCACGAAACGGCCCGCAAGCGACGGGCGTGACTCCTCTGCGCCCGCGCGCGGATGTGCGGAGCTGTCCTCCGCCTCCGGTCCCATGCCTCTGCGCTGATCCAACAAATAAAGCCCTTCCAACTCGTGGCGCCCGGAAGGTCCGGAATCCTCGATCAAAGGGCAGATATAGAGACAATGTATCTAAAATTGCTTTACGCAGGCGGAACGGCAACGCCGCTTTTGTCCCGTATTGATACGGAAGGTTGCACGATCGTTACCGGGCTTGCAGGCGCCGCAGGCCTCGCCGCGAGGCGCAGCCCCTTGCGCCAGAGCTTCGCCGCCTCGACATGAATGCCCGCGACCACCTTCAGCGTCATCAGCGGATGCCGGAAGAATGCGGCGATCAGATCCCTGTCCCGGAACGGCTTTTGGTGCCCGGCGAACGATGCCGTGAGCAACGGGCCTTCCGCATCGCTCTCCCGGATGGTCAGGGCAAACCGCGCACCCGGCCGCAACAGCTTGAAGTGATAGCGCCCCGCCACAGGCAGGAAAGGCGAGACATAGAATGCCTTGTCGCAATCCTGCGTCAGCATTTCGGCCCCGCCGTCTTCGACCGGGATCAGATAGGAATGACGGTCGCCGAATGTGTTGTTCACTTCATAGAGTACGGCAGCAAGCGCTCCATCTGGCCGATGGCAGAAATAGACGCTGATCGGATTGAACACATAGCCGAGCACGCGGGGAAAGCAGAGGACGGCAATCCGCCCGCCCGCAATGTCGATGCCGGCCCGGCCCAGCTGCATTTCGACCCAGGGACGGAGCGGCCTGCCTCTGCCATCGCCATGATCGGCATCATGGAAGCTGAACAGCGAAAAACGGTTATGCGCAAAGAGCCATGACCGACGCGACAGCATGGCAAGCTCGTCGAGGTCGAGCAGCATGTAGAAGACGCGGTAAGTGAGCGCATGGACCCGCGGCCTGAGGCGGCTGTGAAACACCTCGCCTTCATAGAGCCGCGATGTCAGGTCCTTCATCATGCAGCGATCGTCCCGGATTCGAGCCGGGGTGCGAGGCTGATGCGGCCCGAGGGATTTTCCACCGTCCAGGGACGCTGCACGCCGCCAAGTTCTTCGGCCACGGCGAGCCCGGCCTGCAATCCGTCCTCGTGGAAGCCCGATCCGAAATAGGCGCCGCAGAACCATGTCCGCCTGCTGCCCTGCAACTGCCAGAGTCGGCGCTGCGCGGCAAGCGCACCGACATCGAACACCGGATGATCATATTCGATCCGGGCAATGGCGCTCGCCGCGTCCGGTTCATGCGACGGATTGAGCGTGACGAAAAGCTGCCGCTCCGTCGGCAGCGCCTGCAGACGGTTCATCCAGTAGCTCACGCAAACGGGACTGCCCGCACCGCCGCCCATATAGTTCCAGCTCGACCAGACACGGCGCTCGTTCGGCATGAAGGACGGGTCGGAATGAAGCCAGGCAATGTTGCGCTGATAGGGCATGGCGCCAAGCAGCGCCGTCTCGCGCTGGTCGGCAT
>JAJLKS010000539.1:0-4792 GCA_033838765.1 Alphaproteobacteria bacterium | reverse complement strand
GCCCGAGCAGCTTGAAGCGTTCCAGGCCGCGCAGAAAAAGAGCCACGGCTGAACGGAAATTCCATCCACCGTTCTTCCACATCTCTATCCACAGCTTTCTTGCCTTGCGCGTATTGCCGGGGCGCGCGCCTCTCTCTATCGTCCCGCCCCTCACGGCAATTTGTATAAGTGGAGCGGCATCATGGCGGACGGCAACACGCCTTCGAACAACGGCGGTGTCGCACAGGACCAGCTTCGGTCCATCGTCGAGCGTATCGAGCGCCTCGAGGAAGAAAAGGCGGCCATCGCCAACGACATCAAGGAAGTCTATGCCGAGGCCAAGGGCAATGGCTTCGACACGAAGACGCTGCGTCAGGTCATCCGTCTGCGCAAGCAGGACAAGGCTGAGCGTCAGGAGCAGGAAGCGATCCTCGATCTCTACATGTCCGCCCTGGGGATGGTCTGAGGCGAAACGAACTTTCCGCTCGCCCCAACCTTCGAATAGGTCATATTATCCTAACTGGGTTGTGCAAGCGCGCCGCGAGTAAGGTGCGCAGGGTGTAAGGGAGTTGCGCGTGAGGGAGGATGATCCCGCCACGCCGGGCGATATCGTCTCAAGCAAAGCCGATCTGACAGGTGAAGCGCCGTCGTCGCGCATCGGCGAGGCGGTGGATGCCGTCTATGGCTATGCGGTGGGCCGCTACAACTGGGAAGATCTGATCGACTTCCTTGCCCATCTCGATCACGACAGCGAAAGCGGGCTTGCGGGACCGGAGGAGCTTGTTTCCTCGCTCGGTGCGCATCTGCGGCGGGCGGACGAGCTTGCAACACGGCTTCACGAGGGTTCGTCCGATCCGGGCTATGCGCTTGTGCTGCTCGACCGGCAGCGCCGCCTGATCGCTTCGAATGAGGGCGGCCGCGAATTTTTCGGCGCCGTCTGCCTTCCGCTCGTGCAGGGCCAGAGGCTCGTCTTTGCCGATACCGGCGACGATATGACATTTGCGGCGGCGCTGAAGGACCTCGACAAGAAGAGCGCCGCGCCGATTCTCGCGCGCTTTTCCGGCATGAATGGCGACGGCGCCGTGCCCTATTATCTCGTGCGCGGCGATGCGCTTTCTCCGGCAATGTTGCGCGCGGCGGAGTTCGACGCAGGCGGGCTGCCTTTCTGTGCGCTGGTCGCTGCGCCGCCGGATGCCGGCGACGAAACGCTCGATCTCTTTCGCAAGGCGCTTGGCCTTACCCCTGCCGAGGCCCGGCTTGCCGCGCGATTGCGCTTTGGACAGTCGCTGAAGGAAGCGGCGGAGGAGCTCGGAATCTCCATCAATACGGCGCGCAATCAACTCAAATCCGTATTCGAGAAACTCGGGGTCAACCGGCAGGCCGATCTGGTGCGTCATCTTGCGGAACTCGCCGCGCTGGCCACCAGCATGCAGGTCGCGCAGTCCGGATCGCGCGGGACAGTGACTGTGGCGGAGCGGCGTATCATTGCCCTGCCGGACTGCCGGCACATTGCGCTTCGCGAGTTCGGCCGTCCTGACGGCTTTCCCGTCTTTATTCTGCACCCGCTGGTGCAATCGAGCCTGATGCGGCCGCAGGAAGCACGCATTGCCGGTAAATGCGGTGTCCGCCTCATCAGTGTCGAGCGGCCGGGCATCGGTATGTCGACGCTCCACCCGGCCGGAAACTATGTTTCATTTTCAGCCGACCTTGCCGCCGTCGCGGATGCGCTCGGCATCGGCCGTTTCGCTATCCTTGGCTGGGCGTCGGGCGCGCCATATGCGCTGACTGCCGCGTCCGTTCTTGGAGATCGCGTGACACGCCTGGCGCTGGCCACGCCCCGCCTCGGCTTTCGTTCCGATCTCGAGCCGACGACGCAGGCGCGCCGGTTCTTCGGCGGGCTTCGCCGGCATCCCTGGCTCTTCGAGGCGGTCTTCTCCATCATGCGTTCGAAGCGCTCGCGCCGTTTCTTCCGTCCGATGATCCGGAACTTTCTCGAAACCTCGGAGCCAGATCGCCTGCTTTTCGAGAACGACACCACGCTTCTCAGCTGCCTGACCGACAGCCTCGTCGAAGCGATCGACATTACCCACAAGGGTATCGTCGCCGAGCTCAATTTCTATTCGAAAGATATTCCGCCGGAGATTTCAGGCATTGCGCGGCCCATTCTTGTCTGGCACGGCGCGGAGGATGAAATGAACAGCGCCGAAGATGTGGAGCGCATGCTCAAGGGTGTCTCCGTCGATGAGTTTCACGTCGAAAAGGGGCAGGGGCATATGGTTCTGTTCGGGCATTTCCGCGACATCCTAGTGCGGCTCGTCAATGACGGCCATTAACCCCACAACGCCACGGGTTTCAGCTTCAGGTCTTTCATCCTAAAGTGCGATTGCCGGGGCAGGGGTGCGCCGGCAATTTCCACATTCTGCGAGCGCGTCTCGAGGCGGCTGCTTGTCCGGGTCTGTCATGGTCGATGGCGAAAACAAATCGAGCGGCGAGGCGTCTTCGTCTCGGCCCGATCTCGCCATGGCACTCGACGCCATCTATGCCTATGCGACCGACCCCGACAATTGGGAGGAAATGACTTCTCTGCTGGCCCATCTCGATACCGAGGGCGACGGAGACGGTATGCGCAGCGTGATCGAAGGCGTGCGGCAGCACCTTGCGCGCGCGGAAATGCTGGCGCAGCGGCTGCATGAAGCGCCGGGAAGCGGCGAGCCTTCGCCCAGCTTCTGCTACATGGTCGTCGCGCGCGATATGCGCATCGTGGAAATCGCCGCAGCCGCTGCGCAAATGCTTTCGCCCTATTGTGCGCCGCTTGCGGGCGGCAAGCGCCTCGTCTTCAGCGATCCGGAAAACGCTGCGCGGTTTCGTTCGATCGCCACGGCGATCGAACGGGGCGTCACGGGCGAGGGACCATCGCTGCTTCGGCTCGTATCCGAGACGGGCGAGGAAGCTGTATTCGGCTATGTCGTCGCGGAAGCGAGGATGCCGGATGCGCTGCGGCGGCGTCTCGGTTTTTCGCAGGCACCGCCGGAGGGTTCGATCGTCTTCGTTGCGCCGGACCGGGAGGCGGCGAGCGATGAGGCGCATATGTATCGCGAGACGTTCGGGCTGACGCCTGCGGAGGCGCGGCTTGCGGCGAAGCTCAAGGACGGATTGGCGCTCAAGGACGCGGCGGAAGAGCTTGGCATTTCCGTCAATACGGCGCGCAACCAGATCAAGAGTGTGTTCGAAAAGCTCGGCGTGAACCGGCAAAGCGATCTCATTCGCCATCTCACTGAACTGTCGCAGCTTGCCGCCTATATTCAGGTGAATGAAGCCGTTGCCTCTGCGAATCTGCAGGATGTTCCGGGCGCGCAGACCGGCACTCCGCGGCAATTCGTCGAGCTCCCGGATGGCCGCCGCGTCTGCTATCGCGAGTATGGGCGTGCGCAAGGCAGGCCCGTGCTGATGCTTCGCAGCGCGCTGGCAAGTTCGCTGATCCGGCGGCGGGAGATGGCCGCAGTGGCGGCGCGCGACATACGGCTCGTGGTGGTGGAGCGCCCCGGATGCGGACAGTCCAGCGCCGATCCGGACATGACCTATGCGAGTTTCGCCCGCGATCTTGACGTCGTGGCCGATACGCTCGGGTTCGAAGATTTCGTGATGGCTGCGAATTCATCGAGCGTGCCGCTCGCACTGTCCGCCGCGCTTCATTTCGGGCCGCGCGTGCGCCGGATCATGCTGACGACGGCGCGTTTCGAGCCGCCGATGCCACGCAAGGGCCGGCCCGGCATGGTCAATTACTTCTTCAGCAATCTGCGCCGCCATCCCTGGCTTCTCGATTCCACGCTCGCCATTCTCAGGGCGAAGATGTCGCGGCCCTTCATGCGGTCGCTGGTTTTCCATTTCTTCGAAAAGTCGCCGGCTGATTTTGCCATGCTGGAAAGCGACCCGGAACTCGTGGAATCGCTGATCGACGAGACGATGGATTCCATCGGCTGGAGCGTTCAGGGCCTCGTTCACGAGTCGCAACTGATGATGCGCGAAACGCCTGCCGATTTCTCAGGCGTTTCCGCGCCGGTGACGCTGTGGCATGGCGAGGCGGATGGCGTGATCCCGATCGAGGAAATGAATATGCAGCTTGCCCGCACGGGGCTCAAGGTTACGCAGATGCGGACGTTCCCCGGCCTCGGGCATCTCTTTCTGGACCGGATCCGCGACGAGTTTTACGACGCGCTTATTGCCTGATATCCGGCACCGGCAGGCGGAGCTTGGCCCATTTGCACTATTCAAGCACCCCGTCGGCGGGCGTAGGACTCCTTTCAGGGGTTCCGGGCGGTTGCTGATGCCCGGACGCATTTTGTGAAGGGGTGTCCCATGAGGCTGATGAATGTTGCGGTGGTTCTTGCCGCCGGTTTGATGATGGCGGGCTGCGAAACCACTGGCGCTGGCGCCGGTGCGGGCGGCATGAACGGTCTGGGAAGCGCCATTGCGCAATCCGCGGTGGCTGCGGGCACTCAGGCTGCAATCGGCAGCGCCGTACCTGCCGCCGCGGCCTATGCGCCGGGGAGCTATGCCAATGATCCCGTTGCCATCGCCTATGCGCAGCAGCAGGCGGCAAGGCAGGGCGTCACGCTGACGCCGGAACAGGCAGCGCTCGCGCTGCAGATGGCCGAACAGCAGCAGGCGGGCGGAGCCGGGGCCGATGCGAGCGTCATGGCGGAAGCGGCGGCGCGGCAGGCGGCGGCTGCGGGCTTTGCCCAGCAGGCAGCAGCTGCGGGTATTCCGCTCGGTGCCGCCATCATGGGGCAGGGAGCCGCCGCGGCGGCAACGC
>JAJLKS010000538.1:0-3393 GCA_033838765.1 Alphaproteobacteria bacterium | reverse complement strand
GCGGCGGTCGACGGCGAAGGCGCCGTCTTCTGGAACAAAGAGAAGATGGCGGACAATCGCGAACTTTTGGACCGGATCAAGGAAGTGGCGGTGCTGGAGCCGCAACCGGAAGTCCATGTCCGGGGCGACCGGAATACGGGCTTCGAGTTCATCGGCCGGGTGACTGTCACCTGTCAGCGCGACGGCATCCAGAAGGTCGCCTTCATCACCGAGCCCGTCTCCGGCGCGGCGCAGCAGGAGTGAACCCATGGCCATGAATGTCGGCGACGGCAAGGAAGACGACGTGATGATGGAGGTCAACACGACGCCCCTGATCGACGTCATGCTGGTGCTGCTGATCATGCTGATCATCACCATCCCGATCCAGACCCATGCGGTGAAGCTCGACATGCCGCAGAACCTGTCAGCCCCGCCGCCCGAGACGGAGCCGCAGGTCGTCGATCTCGAACTCGACTTCGACGGCACGGTGTTCTGGAACGGTGTCCCCGTCCCGGACCCCGGCGCGCAATGCCTTCGCGACGGTCAAAGACCCGAACCCCATGTCACTCGCGCAGATATGGATCGTCCTCACCAGATGAGCGGTCCATTGACCATATCCGAACCGGAATAGAAGGCTCCGGCGACTTATCTCCTTTTCGAACCGGTCCCATGAAATGGCAAAACACAGAGCAATATGAGTGGCTTCAGGCCTTGTCGGCGCATGGGCTTGCGTGGGAATTTTTGCGCCGCAATCGCGCCTACAGGAGCGCGGCTGCAAATCTTGGCGTGACGTGGCCGCCGGATGGCAGCCCGCCCGATGAGACCTGGTCCGCCGGCGACCAAATGTCCGAGGCACGGGAATGGGGCTTGCTCCTTTTCGAAACGCCCGATCGCGACGCGCGCGAGGCGAATATTTTCTGGATGCCGGAGTTCTGCCCGAGTGTTCTTCCGGTCGTTGCGAGCCAGAATGTCGGTCACGTGTCGGGCCGGTTTCTGAATTTAAGCCGCCTGCGATGCCGCAATGTCCTCATCCCCGGAGAAGACATTCAACATCTTCTGTGCGCCGACCAGGGCCGGTTCCTGCAACTGTCTGTTACTGGCGAATGCCTTACGCGCCCGGTGCAGGTGCTTGCGAACGTCTTGCCCATGACGCCCTATTCGGAGACAAGATGGCGCGGCTTCAGGCGGCTGAACGACCTTGTGTGCACCGAGACGCTACGAACGAAATTTTATCCGCCGGACCTTGGCGCTCGACGCCTCTCCCGAGTTCTGCAGGCGCTGGACGGCTATCTCGCTGGAGCATCCCAGCGCGAGGTCGCGGTTGCGCTGTTCGGTGCGGAGCGTGTCGAGGCTGACTGGCGCGATCCGCGGAACCATCTCTGCGACCAAGTGCGCCGCGCCATTAGACGCGGCCGCGACCTGATGAATGGCGGTTATCTAAAATTGTTGCGATGAGGGAGCTCAGTGCGCCCCGGTAGTGAGAAGATGACGGTAACCATTATCCGACATCCATCTGGCACGGCGCAAGTGGCTCGCCAGGGCGTTGCGGGATCGCTCGGCCGCTCGCGCGGGGTCGATACGCAGAACGATACTCGACAGCGCCTCAGCCGACGCGCCGGCTGCGACGGCGTCGAGCAACCGCAGATAAACGATCAGATGACGCTCGTCATAGTCGGTGATTGTCTCCGACCAAGGGACGTCCTCGACGATCTCTGGATTGAGTTCCGGCTTAGGCATGTCCCGCTCCGCTCATGGTTCCGTGCCATCCGAATAACATACTATAGTTGATAAACTTAAAGTATGTAATCCGCTGACCTTGGCGCATGGATATGCGCAAGACGGTCGGCGACAATGTCAGGCGGATCAGGCTCAAAAAGGGTCTGACCCAAGAACAGTTCGCCGAGATTTCCGGTTTCAGCCAGCAATACATCAGCGGGCTCGAACAAGGCCGCCGCAATCCAACCGTCGTGACGCTTTATGAACTCGCGACCGCGTTGGGTGTCAGTCATCTCGATCTCCTGCGTCCGGACAGATCGGGCTGAGACTCAATCACCTTGTTTTTCGGATGTGGCGAAGGGCGATCTCGTCCCATCAGTCAAGTTCGCACCGCATCAAAATATCCTAAAATGGGATAATCCGAAACTGGGATTATTTGGTCGAACCGTTTTGTCTCAAGCCGGTTCGGCCGAATGTCCAAGACCCTTCGCACGCCGCGTCAACGCAAGCTGCTGGCGTTGCTGATCAAGCTTCGCAAGGCGAAGGGCCTGACGCAGGCGGATGTCGCCGCGCGGCTCAAGCGTACCCAATCCTTTGTCGCCAAATATGAAGGCGGCGAACGCCGTCTCGACATCATCGAATTCGTCGACGTCGTGCAGGCGCTTGGCGACGATCCCGGTGACGTTCTCAAGGAACTCTACAAGCCCAAGGGTTAAGGCCGCCGCGCTTTCGCGCGGCGTCTTTGTTTGAAGCGTCTCCCCGTCACGCGGGATGGGCGGCGCTCCCTTCTAGGCCCGCCGCGGCAGGCCGCAACCCTCCGCTTGCGCTCCGGGTCCTCCACTTCGTTCCGGCCTTCGGTGCGTCCCGCCTCTGACGGCGGGCCTTCCGGTCGCTTTTCGCCGCCCATCCCGCTTCCGGGAGAGACGCGACGGGATTTGACGGGAGCTGGCCGATGCGCGGAGAACATAATCGTCAGACCGGGAAGCAGGCGGGGCCGCAGCTTTATGCCGATGTGACGGCAAAAATCGTCGCGGAACTGGAAGCGGGCCGGGTGCCTTGGGTGCAGCCCTGGGACGAAGCGAAAGCGGGGCTCGGTCTGCCGCGCAATGCGGCGACGGGGAATGCCTATTCGGGGATCAATATTCTGATCCTCTGGAGCGCCGTCATCGAACGGGGTTTCGCCGCCCAGAACTGGCTCACCTTCCGGCAAGCGCTTTCGCTTGGCGGCCATGTCCGCAAGGGCGAGAAGGGCGTGGCCCTCGTTTATGCCGACCGCTTCACGCACAAGGCGGAACGGGAACGCGCGGCGGCGGAGGGTGAGGAGGCCCGGAGCGTTCCCTTTCTCAAGCGCTTCACCGTTTTCAATGTCGCGCAATGCGATGGCCTGCCGGGCGAGCTGCTTGCACCGCCCGCCATACTGCCGGAATGCGAGACCGTGCCCGCCGCCGAGGCGCTGATCGCCGCGACCGGCGCGGCATTCCATGTGGGCGGCGCGATGGCCCTTTATGTGCCGAGCCTCGACCGCATCGAGGTGCCGCCGCAAACGGCCTTTCACGAGCCGGTCAATTATTACCGCACCTGTTTCCATGAACTCGGCCACTGGGCCGGCCACCCCTCGCGGCTGGCGCGCGATCTGTCCGGGCGTGTGGGCTCGCGCGCCGCTGCGGCGGCGGAACGCGTCGCCGAACTGGCGCGCGC
>JAJLKS010000537.1:0-13712 GCA_033838765.1 Alphaproteobacteria bacterium | reverse complement strand
GCACGAGCGTGACTGCCGTTGCACCGGAACCGATCACCACGACACGCTTGCCGGCATAGTCGAGGTCTTCCGGCCAATGCTGCGGATGGACGAGCTTACCCTTGAAGTTCTCCACGCCTGCAAAGTCCGGCGTGTAGCCCTTCTCGTAGTCGTAGTAGCCGCTGCACATGAAAACGAAATTCGCCGTGAGGCGCACCGGCTCCTTCGATGGGCCGCGCTCCGCGTCCACGGTCCAGACCGCATCCTCGCTCGACCAGCTCGCATGCTTCACCATATGGCCGAAGCGGATGTGGCGGTCGATGCCGTTTTCGCTGGCCGTCTCGCGGACATATTTCAGGATCGAGGGACCATCTGCGATCGCCTTGGCTTCCGTCCAGGGTTTGAAGGAATAGCCGAGCGTGTACATGTCGGAGTCGGAACGGATGCCCGGATAGCGGAAGAGATCCCAGGTGCCGCCGATGCTTTCCCGGCCTTCCAGGATCGCATATGTCTTGCCGGGGCAGTTCTTCTGCAGGTGGTAGGCGGCGCCTATGCCGGACAGGCCTGCGCCAACAATCAGCACGTCGAAATGTTCAATCGTCATGGACCAGCAAGGCTCCCGTTGACGCAGGGGATATTGGAATTTCTGTGTCCCTTCTCTAGCCCTTTGCAGGCCGGAATGCACTCTTTTTTATTTACAAGATGGTAAGTAGCGGTGCCAGGGCATGGAGTATGCCGGGCCCGGCCAATTTGGGGTTTCCGGCAGGGCAAGTGTAGTAAGGTTCCCGAACCAATATTCGCGTTTTCAGGGATTCGTGAATGACATTGCCGGTCCGCGATCATCGCGCCGACCACCGCTGGTACATGGCCAGCCTGTGGGGCTATTTCCTTGCGGGCGGCATTCAGGGCGTGCTGTTTCCCTGGATCATCGCCTTCGTGCTGCATGAAAGCTCGGAACGCGTCGGCATCGCGCAGATGTTTTCCATGCTGCCGATGCTCCTCCTCGGTATGTTCGGCGGCGCGGCGGCGGACCGGGCGGAGCTTCGCAGCCATCTGATGCGATTGCAGATGATCGGCGTGCTGCCGCCGCTCATTCTCGCCATGCTGATCTTCAACGAAATCGTCAGCTACTGGATCATGCTGCTTTACGCGGTGTCGCTATCGACGCTTGGCGGCTACATTATGCCGGCGCGCGATTCCATGCTGTCGCGCGTGGCGATGAACAGCCTCGGCGGCAATTTCCAGCGCGCGGTGGCGCTTGCCATGAGCGGGCAGTTTCTGGGGCAGGTCGGCGGCTATGCGCTGGGGAGCCCGGCGGAATATACCGGCGCCTGGCCGCTTCTCATTCTTCAGAGTTCACTGCTCGCCTTTGCGGCCTTCGCGACATCGCGGCTTGCGCCCGCACCGCCGCAACCGCGCGCCAGCCAGAAGAAATCGCCGCTGCGCGACGTGAGGGAAGGCCTTGCGGCCGTCTGGCGGCATGAGCGCATCCGCCCGGTGCTGCTCTTGATGTTCTTCTCGGGCATCCTCTTCATGGGTGTCTTCATGGTGCTCTTCCCGCTCCTCATCCGCGATGTCTATCAGGGCGGGTCGCGCGAGATCAGCTTCATCTTCATGTCGTTCTTCGGCGGCATCGGTATCTCGTCCTTCGTGCAATCCCGCATGAAGCCGATCAGGCGGCAGGGCCGCACCATCATGCTCGCCATGTGCACGGGCTCTGTGGTGATGGTGCTTGTCCATTTCCATCCGCCCATCTGGGGCGTGTTCCTGCTGGCGCATGGCTGGGGGCTTGCCGCCGGCGTTTCCATGAGCCAGTCGCGCGCCATCGTGCAGGAAAGCGCGTCGGACGCGCTCAGAGCGCGGATGCTTGCGGGCTTCAATCTCGGCACGATGGGCGGCGGGCCGATCGGAGCGGTGCTGATCGGCTTCGTTATCGCGGCGGTCGGGCCGATCGACGCAGTGCTGGTGCCCTGCGGGCTGATGATCTTCCTCTGGGCGGCGATCTATTTCTTCACGCCGCTCTGGCGGCTTGAGGCGCCGCAGAAAAAAGCCTCGCCCTGAGGGCGAGGCTTTCGCTTTTCCAAAGCCTGTGCGGCCTTAGCTGTATTTGCGCTCTTCCCACCAGGGGAAGAAGGACGGCATGTCCTTCGACACCGTGCAGGGATAGTTCGCGGGGCGCTTTTCGAGGAAGGACATGACGCCTTCCTTCGCATCGGCGGAAGCGCCGCGCGCATAGATGGCGCGGCTGTCGATCTTGTGCGCTTCCATCGGATGATCTGCGCCGAGCATGCGCCAGAGCATCTGGCGCGTGAGCGAGACCGACACCGCCGCCGTGTTGTCGACGATTTCCTTCGCCAGTTCGCGCGCGGCGGGAAGCAGGTCTTCCGCCTTGTGGATCGAACGGACGAGACCGCCCTTCAGCGCCTCTTCCGCGCCGAAGACGCGGCCGGAATAGGTCCATTCCAGCGCCTGGCTGATGCCGACAACGCGGGGCAGGAAATAGCTCGAGCAGGCTTCCGGCACGATGCCGCGGCGCGCGAAGACGAAACCGAACTTCGCATTCTCGGACGCCAGGCGAATATCCATCGGCAGCTGCATGGTGACGCCGACGCCGACGGCGGGACCGTTGATCGCGCCGATGACGGGCTTCAGGCTTTCGAAGATGCGCAGCGTGAGGCGGCCACCGCCGTCGCGCACGCTTTCATGGCTCCAATCGATGTCGCCATTCGCCATGACGGGCGTGTTCGCCTTTTCCGGACGGTCTTCGCGGGCGGCATAGTCGAAGGTCTTGGCGCCGGCGGAGAGATCGGCGCCTGCGCAGAAGGCGCGGCCCTCACCCGTCACGATGATCGCGCGGACATTGTCGTCCGCATCCGCCTTGTCGAAGGCGTCGATCATTTCGAACATCATCTGGCCGGTGAAGGCATTGAGCTTGTCCGGGCGGTGCAGCGTGAGGGTCAGGATATTGTCCTTCACCTCGTATTTGATCGTCTCGTAGGCCATTCATTTTCTCCCTGTTGATGGCATTTGCCTGAATTTTTCTGTCTCTTTGACGGGCCATTGCCTTTGCCGCTGCGTCAACCCTGCGGCGCCGCCGAAGTAAGTTGACGTAACCGTCATCTTGCGGTGTCTTTGCGCCAAGCGGCCCGAAAATCCCGGGCCCAGATATAACAATGGACTCGCAAAAAAGCGAAATCCGGGTGGCGCGCAGGTGCCGCCTTTCAGTCGATGCCGGGAGACGACCAGACATGCATCCTTCCACACATGCGCAGACCAACCCCGACAAGCCGGCCTATATCATGGCCGCGACGGGCGAGACCGTGAGCTACAAGGAGCTCGACGAGCGCTCGAACCAGGTGGCGCAGCTTTTCCGCGCGGGCGGCCTGAAGCCAGGCGACGCCATCGCCATCTTCATGGAAAACAATGCGCGCTATTTCGAAATCTGCTGGGCGGCGCAGCGTTCGGGCCTCTATTTCACCTGCATCTCCTCACGCCTGACGGCGGGCGAAATCGAATATATCGCCGCCGATTGCGGGGCGAAGATGTTCTTCACCTCGAAGGCGCTGGAAAAGACGGCGCGGGAGCTTGTGACCGGCAACCACCTGCCCGGCGTTCAGCGCAAATTCTCGATCGGCGGAAGCATCGAGGGCTATGAGGACTATGAGGCGGCGCGTGACGCCATGCCTAAGTCCCGCATTGCCGACGAAACGGCGGGCATGGACATGCTTTATTCGTCGGGCACGACTGGCCGGCCGAAGGGTATCCGCATTCCGCTGTCGGGCGGCGCCATCGACGAAGTGGCGAGCCTCACCATGCTGGCGCAGTTCCTCTACAGCATGGATGAGAATGTGCGCTATCTCTCGCCCGCGCCGCTCTATCATGCCGCGCCGCTGCGCTATTGCATGACAGTGAACCGGCTCGGCGGCACAGTGATCGTGATGGAGCATTTCGATCCGGAAGAAGCGCTGAAGGCCATCGAGAAGCACAAGATCACCCACAGCCAGTGGGTGCCGACGATGTTCGTGCGCATGCTGAAAATGCCGGAAATTGTGCGCAAGAAATACGATGTGTCGTCGCTCAAGGTTGCGATCCACGCCGCCGCCCCCTGCCCTGTCCCCGTGAAAGAGCAGATGATCGCGTGGTGGGGCCCGGTGATCTTCGAATATTACGCCGGTTCCGAAGGCAATGGCTTCTGCGCGCTCAACTCCGAAGAGTGGCTCCAGCACAAGGGCTCGGTCGGCAAGCCGCTGCTCGGCAAGCTCCATATCTGCGACGAGGAAGGCAACGAGCTTCCCGTCGGCGAAGCGGGCACGATCTATTTCGAGGCGGAAGACCCGAACGCGCCTCAGTTCCAGTATTACAACGATCCGAAAAAGACGCAGGAAAGCCGCCACCCGACCCACAAGCACTGGTCGACGCTCGGCGATATCGGCAAGGTGGACGAAGACGGCTATCTCTACCTCACCGACCGCAAGGCCTTCATGATCATTTCGGGCGGCGTGAACATCTATCCGCAGGAAGCCGAAAATGTGCTCGTGATGCACCCGGCGGTTGCGGACGTCGCGGTGATCGGCGTGCCGAACGAGGATTTCGGCGAGGAAGTGAAGGCGGTGGTGCAGCCCGCGAACTGGGCGGATGCCGGCCCCGCGCTCGAGGCGGAGCTGATGGAGTTCTGCAAGAGCCAGCTTTCGGCGATCAAGTGCCCACGCTCGATCGATTTCGAGGAGGAACTGCCGCGCCATCCGACCGGCAAGCTCTACAAGCGCCTCATCCGCGACCGCTACTGGGGCAACAAGGACAGCAAGATCGTCTGAGGACGGTCGGGAATCCGACGGAGCGGGCGCCATACGGCGCCCGTTTCCTTTTGCGCCGGAAATCCCGGCGATTCAGCGTTCCTGTGGTAGATTTGGGCGACTCACAGACTGGAGGCAGAAATGGCCATGACTATTCGCGCGGCAGTGTCGGGGATCGCAGCACTGGGAATGCTGATGCTGGCGGATGCGGCCGGCCTGCCTTCCTTCGGCGGCGAGGCGCAGGCCCAGACTTCGGAAATGCACACGCAGGGCCGGAACTGCCGCAATCTCGGCAAGTCGAACAAGGTGTTCGACCGCAATTACTATGTCTATTTCGACACCAATTCGAGCCGCATCGACCCGAAATACCAGAAAGACTTCGAGCGCATCTACGAGCTCGCCAAGGGGCAGAAAGCCGGACAGATCTGCCTTTTCGGCAAGTCCAGCAAGACGGGCGACCCGGCCGCCAATGCGGAACTGTCGCGCAAGCGCGCACGCAACGTCGCGGCCGCCTTCGAGGCGCTTGGCTGGCCGGCCTCCCAAATCGCCATCAATGCCGAAGGCGAGGCCTGGGGCTGGCTGCAGGAAACGATGACCTGGGACGCGAAGGAAGACCGCCGGGTCCGCATCCGTCTGTCGCGCTGAGGCACTCAAGGCTTCATCCGGGGCTTGGCGGGCGCGGCGGCGCCCGCTAACGTGCCGTCCGAACAGGCTCCCACGGGGCCGGACCAGACGACAATCACCCAAGGGGAGAGCCGAATGCGTATATTCGATACGGTTGCAGATTACGTTGCCGAAAAGGGCAATGAGATCGGCGTCAGCGAGTGGGTTCTGATCGACCAGGACCGCGTCAACAAGTTTGCCGATGCGACGGGCGACCATCAGTGGATTCATCTCGATCCCGAGCGCACCCAGAAGGAACTCGGCATGGGCACCATCGCCCATGGCTATCTCACGCTGTCGCTTCTGCCCTATCTCATGGGCAAGATCAGCGGCGTGAAGAGCGCGACGCGCGGCATCAACTACGGCTCGAACTCGGTGCGCTTCACCAACATGGTGCCGGTGGGCAGCCGCGTGCGCTGCCGCGTGAAGCTGAAGGATGCGACGCCGAAGGCCGGCGGTACGCAGGTCATCAATGAAGTGACGATGGAGATCGAAGGCCAGGAACGTCCGGCCATGATCGCCGAGACGATCAGCCTGATCTTCGAATAAGGCATAGCGGGGCGCGCGTTCACCGGATTTCCGGGCGGCTTGCCCGGGCGAAGCGCGCGCCCCATATGCTTTCAGGACTGAAATTGCACGAGGCAGGCAAGATGGCTGACGACAAGATCGTGAAAGACGACGACGAATGGCGCAGCAACCTGACGCCGGAGCAATATGCGATCACGCGCTGCTCGGCGACGGAACGGCCCTTCACCGGCCCATGGCTCGACGAGAAACGCGAAGGCACCTTCGTTTGCATCTGCTGCGGCTCGGAACTCTTCCGCTCCGACACGAAATATGAAAGCGGCTCGGGCTGGCCGAGCTTCTTCGATGCGATCGAGCCCGGCGTCATCGCGACGAAGGAAGACACGAGCCACGGCATGCGGCGCATCGAAATTCTCTGCGCCAAATGCGACGCGCATCTCGGCCATGTGTTTCCCGACGGGCCGAAGCCGACGGGACTGCGATACTGCACCAATGGCCATGCGCTCGACTTCAAGCCAGATGCCGGCTGACTGACGCCAAGATGAAGCTTACACCCCCCGCCTCCGCGCCGCGCGCCGAAAAGAGGCCGCAGCCGGACACGCATCACGGCATCACGCGCGTGGACGACTACGCCTGGCTGCGCGATACGAACTGGCGCGAAGTGATGCGCAATCCGGATGCGCTCGACCGCGACATCCGCGCCTATCTCGAAGCCGAGAATGCCTACACCGAAACGGCGCTCGAGCCATTGGCGGAACTCCGCGAAACGCTGTTCAAGGAGATGAAGGGGCGGATCAAGGAAGACGACAGCTCCGTGCCCTCGCCCGACGGGCCCTTCGCCTATTTCACGCGCTATCTCGAAGGGGCGCAGCACCCGCTTTTCTGCCGCCGAGCGCGGGACGCCGAAGCCGGCGAGACCGTGCTTCTCGATGCGAACAGGGAGGCCGAGGGCGAGGCCTATTTCAAGATCGGCGATGTGGACCATTCGCCGGACCACCGGCTGCTGGCATGGTCTGCCGACCGCAAGGGCTCCGAATATTTTTCCGTCCGCATCCGCGACATCGACACGGGGACGGACCTTGCCGACGAAGTGCCCGATACCTCGCCCGGCATTGCCTGGGACGCGGCGGGCAAGAGCTTTCTCTACACGCAGGTCGATGACGAGCACCGGCCGCTGAAAGTCTTTCGCCATGTGGTCGGTACGCCGGCCACCTGCGACAAGCTCGTCTATGAGGAAAAGGACGAAGGCTTTTTCGTCGGTGTCGGCAAGACACAGAGCGGCAAATGGCTCGTGATTTCGAGCCACGACCACCAGACAAGCGAATGCTGGCTGATCCCGGCCGATGCGCCGGAGACGGCGCCGAAGCTCGTCGCACCGCGGGAAGACGGTGTCGAATACGACCTCGAACATGATGCTGCGCGAGGCCGTTTTCTCATTCTCACCAATGCCGATGCCGCGGAAGATTTCAAGATCGTTGAAGCACCGGAGGACGCGCTGGGCCGCGAGAACTGGCGCGATGTCATTGCGCACCGGCCGGGCATACTGATCCTCAATCATGTTGCCTTCCGCGATCATCACGTCCGGCTCGAGCGGCAGGGCGGACTGCCGCGCATCGTCGTGCGGCGGCTTGCCGACGGCGCGGAGCACGAGATTGCCTTTGCCGAGGAAGCCTATGATCTCAACATGGGCGCAGGCTATGAATACGACACGGTGCGCTTGCGCTTCTCCTACAGTTCGATGACGACGCCCGCAGAAGTCCATGATTACGATCTGGAGACGAAAGATCGCGTGCTGCGCAAGCGGCAGGAGGTGCCTTCGGGGCACAACCCGGCCGATTATGTGACGCGGCGCATATTCGCGAAGGCCGCAGATGGCGAGCTGGTGCCCGTATCGCTCGTCCATCGCAAGGGCCTCGCGATGGATGGCAGCGCGCCCTGCCTCCTTTACGGCTATGGCTCCTACGGCATCAGCATCCCCGCGTCCTTTTCCACGACCTGCCTTTCGCTCGTCGATCGCGGCTTCGTCTATGCCATCGCACATATTCGCGGCGGCAAGGAGAAGGGCTATCGCTGGTACACGGATGGCAAGCGGCTGAACAAGCGCAATACCTTCACCGATTTCATCGCCGCGGGCGAACATCTCGCGAGAGAAGGCTTCACATCGCGTGGCAACATCGTGGCGCAGGGCGGCAGTGCCGGCGGCATGCTGATGGGCGCCGTCGCCAATATGGCGCCCGATCTTTTCAAGGGCATCATTGCCGAAGTGCCTTTCGTGGATGTGCTGGCGACGATCCTCGATGCATCGCTGCCGCTGACGCCGCCCGAATGGAACGAGTGGGGCAATCCGATCGAGAGCCGCGAGGCCTATGAGTACATGGCCTCCTATTCGCCTTACGATAATGTGCGGCCGCAGGCCTATCCGCATATCTTCGCGCTGGGCGGCCTCACCGATCCGCGCGTGACCTATTGGGAGCCTGCGAAATGGGTAGCCAAATTGCGGGACTCACGGACGAATGACGGCATCACGATGCTGCATATCAACATGGATGCAGGGCATGGCGGCGCATCGGGCCGTTTCGAACGGCTGAAGGAAGTTGCGCGCGTCTATGCCTTTGCACTCGCCGTCGCGGGCAAGGCGTGACCGGGCCCGCCCGCACGGCCGCTGCGCGCCTGCGCATCGTTCTCGGGCCGGACATTGCGATCGGCCCCGGCAAGGCGGACCTGCTCGAGGGCATAAGCGAGACCGGTTCGATTGCCGCCGCAGGGCGGCGGATGGGCATGAGCTACAAGCGTGCATGGCAGCTTGCAGATGAGCTGAACGGCTATTTCAGCGAGCCTCTCATCGAAGCCAGCAAGGGCGGCAAGGCCGGCGGCGGGGCATCGCTGACACGACTTGGCGAGACTGTGCTCGCCCGCTACCGCCGTATGGAAGCAGCCACTGCCAAGGCCGTGTCGCGCGATCTTGCCGCATTAGCCAAGGCAGCCGCGAAAGACCGGCAGTAGCGCCTGGATTCCGTCTTTCCACGGTGCGGTGCAGTCCGATATAGTCATTTGACCATATCGGGAGAGACTGCATGAGACTTCTCCGCCTGGGCTTTGTCCTGCTCGCCGCAATTTTCCTCGGGCCGCAGGCCCATGCCGATAACCGCCCGGTGGTCGCCGCCGCCGCTTCGCTGCAATTCGCACTGACGGAGGCCGCCGATGCCTTCGCGGCGGAGACCGGGCGCTCCGTGCGGCTTTCCTTCGGTTCGTCCGGCAATCTATTCCGGCAGATTCAGCAAGGTGCGCCCTTCGAGATGTTCCTTTCCGCGGATGAAGCCTTTGTTCTCGACCTCGCGGCCAAGGGGCTCACGTCGAATGGAGAGGGCGACGTCTATGCAACCGGAAGGCTTGTCATACTCGTGCCGAAGGACGGTCCGGTCGAGGCGGATGGCTCGCTCGCCGCAATTCCGGCCGCAATCCGGGACGGACGGCTCAAGCGTTTCGCCATCGCAAATCCCACGCTTGCGCCCTATGGCCGTGCGGCGGAAGAGGCGCTGCGCCATGCAGGTCTCTGGGATGCGGTCCAGCCCCGACTCGTGACCGGCGACAATATTTCCCAAGCGGCGCAGTTCGTATCATCTGGCAATGCGGAAGCCGGGCTCGTCTCGCTTTCCCTTGCTCTCGCGCCGGCCCTTGCAGCACGGACCCGATATGCGCTGATCGCGGAGGATTGGCACAAGCCGCTTCGCCAGCGCATGGCGCTGATCGGCGAACCGGGCGAGGCGGCACTGCTCTTCTACGCCTTCCTGCAGGAAAAGACCGCACGCGACATATTTGCCCGCTACGGCTATGCGCCTCCCGGCGCCGCGATGTAAGCCGTGGACTGGGACGCCTTCACCCTCAGCCTGCGGCTAGGCGCACTCACCGTGCTGCTCTTGATCCCGCTTGCCATTCTTGCAGGGCGGGCTCTTGCCGTATCGCGCTTTCGTGGAAAGCCCGCCATCGAGGCGCTGGTGACTCTGCCGCTGGTGCTGCCGCCCACCGTGCTCGGCTTCTATCTTCTTTCGGGCTTCGGGGCTGGCAGCCTTTTCGGCGGCGCTTTCGATGCGTTGTTCGGCACATCGCTCGTCTTCACATTCGAGGGGCTGCTGCTCGCCTCGCTGATCGTCAATATTCCCTTCGCGATGCAACCGATCCAGCGCGCCTTCGAGGCGGTCGGACCGGAGCTGCGCGAAGCATCGGCAAGCTGCGGCAATGGATGGTGGCGGAGCCTCTGGCGCATCGAACTGCCGCTCGCCTGGCCAGGCATTCTCACCGGTATGGCGCTCACTTTCGCGCATACGCTTGGTGAATTCGGCGTGGTGCTGATGGTGGGCGGCTCCATTCCCGGCGAAACGCGCACCATTTCCATCGCGATCTATGACCGCGTGCAGGCATTCGACAATGCCGCGGCAGGCGAAATGGCAGCTCTGCTGCTTGCCATTTCGCTCGCGACCATCGCCCTCACCTTCTTCCTGACGCAACGCATCGGCCGGCGGCATGGATAAAGGTCTCTCCGTTCGCGTGGCGCAGGCAGCGCCATTCCAGCTCGACATTGCATTCGATGTGGCACCGGGCGAGGTCACGGCGCTTGTCGGCCCGTCCGGCAGCGGCAAGACGACCGCTCTCAGGAGCATTGCCGGTTTTCACAAGCCGCAGGAAGGCCGCATTGTCTGCAACGGCGTGACATGGTTCGACAGTACGGCGCGCGTATCACTCGCGCCGCGCGAGCGCCGGGCGGGCTTCGTCTTTCAGTCCTAGGCGCTGTTCCCGCATATGACGGCGCTGCAGAATGTGATGGAAGCATTCGGCGATCTGCCGCGCAGCGAGCGCGAAGACGCGGCGCGTGCTCTCCTCGCGCGCGTCCATCTCGATACGCATGGCGAGCGGCGGCCTGCCGAACTTTCCGGCGGCGAGCAGCAGCGCGTCGCCGTTGCCCGCGCACTGGCGCGGCGGCCCGACGTGTTGCTGATGGACGAGCCCTTCTCCGCCGTCGACCGGATGACGCGGCGCAAGCTGCGTCAGGAGCTGGAAGAGCTGCGGCGCGAATTGCCGATGCCCGTCGTCCTCGTCACGCATGATCTCGACGATGTGCGCCGCCTCGCGGACCGGCTCTGCGTGATGCACAATGGCCGCATCCTGCAGAGTGGGAAGACCGAGGATGTTCTCTCGCATCCGGCGAACGATACGGTCGCCGAACTTCTCGACAACGGATAGAAGGTGTCAGCGTGGCCGGTCGCCGACGATCGTCACGCGTTCCATGCGCCGCACGGCAGGCCAGTAGTCCGACACAGCATAGTGCTGGCAGGCCCGGTTGTCCCAGAAGGCGATGGAATTCCTCTGCCAGCGAAAGCGGCACTGATATTCGGGAATCGCCGCCTGCGCATAGAGATGCGCGAGCAGAGCGTCGGACTCCGCCCGCTCCATGCCCTCGATATACTGCGTGAAAGCAGTGTTCACATAGATTCCCTTACGGCCCGTTTCCGGGTGCGTGCGCACCACAGGGTGTTCGGCCATAGGGTATTTCCTGTTCATTTCCTCGATTTCCGTTTCCGACATGCCGCGATTGCGCATCATCTTCCGGAAATGCGCGAAGTCATGGATCGCGACGGCGCCGTCGATCCGTTCCTTCACTTCGTCGGAAAGACCGTCATAGGCGGCATACATATCGGAGAAGAGCGTATCGCCGCCGACATCGGGCACCTCAAGCGCGCGCAGCACGGAGCCGAGCGAGGGGCAAAGGCGCCAGGTCACGTCGCTATGCCAGACATTCTCGCGGCCTTTGCTGTCGCGGTCATGGGTGATCGCCAGCACTTCCGGGTAACCGGGCTTCTGCGGCGCGAAGGGATGCACTTCCAGTTCGCCGAATTCCCGGGCAAAGGCGAGGTGCTGTTCCGTCGTGATGTCCTGATCGCGGAAAAAGATAACCTTCCAGTCGAGCAGCGCCTGACGGAGCGCGGCGAGCAGGCCCGACGTCATGGGCTTCGACAAATCGATGCCGGAAATCTCCGCGCCGATCGTCGGTGTCAGCGGTGCAATGGAAATGGGCGCGGCCTCTACCGCCTTCGCTGCCTGGCTCATGTTTTCCTCCCCGGAAAGTCCGTGTCCATCCTCAGGAAAGGAGCCTAGAGCGAAAACCATTGAGCCCCGCCGGGAAAGTTTGGAAATTCCACGTCGCGGAATTATAGTCCAGACGTCATTTGCTGGAGATTGCAATGCCCAAGCCTGCGCCGAATGTGGACGGTGTGCAGCCTGTTCTGAGAAGTTTCGCGCTTCTCGAGGCACTGAATGCACGGAGCCGCGCAACTCTGGCGCAGCTGCATGAAGCGACCGGATTGCCGAAGCCAACCATCGTGCGGCTGCTCGACACGCTGATCGCCGCCGGCTATGTGCGCCGCGTCTCGCGCGTGGCCGGTTATGAGCTGACCGAACGCGTGCTCCGGCTCTCCAGCGGCTTCCGCCACACCGATCTCATCGTTGAAGCGGCGCGGCCATTTCTTTCCGCGCTCACCGCCGCCTATAAATGGCCGGTGGCACTTGCGACCTTCGACCGGGACGCGATGCTGGTGCGGATTTCGACGCGGCATGAAAGTCCCTTCAGCACCGACCCAGACTGGCTGAACAAGCGTCCCGCCATGATGCTTTCGGCGCTTGGCCGGGCCTATCTTGCCTTCTGCCCGGGAGAAGAACGCGAACTGATCCTGGCGGTGCTGAGATCGTCCAAGGCCGCGGCCAATGCGACCGCGCGCGACGGGAAATACGTGTCGGCGCTCCTCACCGGCATCCGACGCCAGGGCTATGCGAACACCGCGCCGATGCGCGGAGACCCGGCCATGGGCATCGCGATACCGATCATGGAGGGCGAAAAGGTCGCCGCCTGCATCACCATGCGTTATCTCGGCTCGACCATGAGCGAGGCACAGGCGGTGGAACGATATCTCGCGCCGATGCGGCGCGCGGCACAGGGTATCGCAACCGCGCATGAAAGGCTCATCAGCGCCGCGTGATCGAAACGCCGACCTTGCCCGATCCGACCGCATGGACGAAAAGGCGCTGGTTTTCGTCGTCGCGCCGCAATTCGCCGCCTTCAACTTCCACGTCAAACCCGTTCGGATACTGGATTGCGGGCACGAAGATTTCCGTCTCGCCATCGCCGTCCACTTCATAGACGAAACGGAAGGCGCCGGTCTCGCGCTTGAACTTCATCTTCAGCGGGCGCCCCGCGATCACCCGCGCATAGGGACGCACAAAGCCTTTCAGCGCCCGGCCTCCGCTGTTGATGTCGGACGGGTTTTCGCGCTGGTCGATGCTGTAGATCGAGAGGTCTTCCTGATTCCAGCCATCGCCGATGGCTTGGTCATTCCGGTTCGACGCGGTGTAGTTCCATTGCGTCGAATTCATCAGAAGCTGATCGAGCGCGTTGTACATGAGATCGAGCGCGATGATGTGCTTCTCCCAGGGTCCGTCCGTCCGGTCGCCGGCATTCCATGCCTTGTAGGCGGCGGCATCGTCGAGATCGTAGGGAATCCCGAATTCGCCGAGCAGCGTCGGCGCGCCGGTGCCGAGATTGAGGCCATGCGAGGCGCTCTTCAGGTGGCCGAGCTGGCGCACATAGGATGCCTCGATCGCCTCTGCGCCTTCGGTCGTGCGGCCCGTATAGGGATTGATCTTGACCGGGAAGTCGAAGCGCTTGGTCGAGAGCGTCACGATGTCGTACCAGTGGCTGGCATT